>NZ_JAKKRH010000090.1:0-5763 GCF_025654465.1 Shewanella sp. SM101 | reverse complement strand
GGGGTTTGGGGAGCAATGGAACCAAAAACCAACGTAAGCCTTACCACCTCCGCTCAGAGCCCTCTTCCCAGGCATCCGCCTCGATAAAACAATTGCGCATCTCGGCTTCCTGGCTGATCTCGGTCAGCAGATCATGTACCGTCTTATCCAATGCCTCATCATTGCGATATGGAATGCTCAGTGCGTAGTTGCCCGACTCCAGTGGCTTCATGCCATAGGGTTCCAGGCAGTAACGCTCGATGTTCTCTTTTGCCCGCTTTTTGCCACGCACGAACTTGCTGTTGTTCTCGACGGCCAGGCGCAATATGACCGTCGCGATCCGTTCGGCATCGTCCACTGCCGGTGGGACTGTAATGTCGAGATGCAGGGAGATTTTTGTGGGTACGCCGATCGTTATGCCGCGATGCCGGAGGTAGCGGTAAAGCGTACTTTTGGAGATGTGCAGTTTCTTGCCAATGGCGCTCACACTTAACCGTCCCTCGCGGTACAGCGTTTCTGCGGCCATAGCTGTCGCTTCGGCTTGAGCTGGCAACCCCTTCGGACGGCCACCGACTCGACCACGTGACCGTGCAGCGGACAAGCCGGCCTGTGTGCGCTCACGAATCAACTCGCGTTCGAACTCTGCCAATGAAGCGAACAGGTTGAACACAAAGCGCCCTTGCGCGTGAGTGGTATCGATGGGGTCATTCAGACTTTGCAGGCCAACGTTACGAGCGGCCAATTCACCGACCAGTTCGACCAGGTGCTTGAGTGAGCGTCCCAGACGATCCAGCTTCCAAATCACCACGGCATCACCGGCTCGCACATGAACCAATAATTTATCCAGTTCCGGACGTGCGCTTTTTGAGCCGCTGGCAACGTCTTGATAGATCCGCTCGCAGCCTGCCTTTTTCAGAGCATCGATCTGGAGGTCTGCGTTCTGATCCCGAGTACTCACCCGCGCATAGCCAATTTTCATCAGAAGTACCGTTTACTCAACAGATAAATTGAAAATAGAACCTTGATTAACGATACCAGTATTTAAAACCATAATGAGGCTTAACTCAGAGCAGGGCTGGTCTTCCGTTAAAGTTCTATAAAACGAGGGTTTTATCGAACCATTGCGAAGCGGCAAGGAACGGGTGTATAAACACACAAACACCTGTTATTGGAGAAGTCATGAACACCACTCGCTGGAACGTCGCCGTCTCTACCGACACCGACCAATCGCTTCGCATGTTTCTGGCCAGCCAAGGCGGTGGCCGTAAGGGCGACCTGTCGCGCTTCATCGAAGAGGCGGTGCGGGCACACATCCTGGAACTGAGCGCTGAACAGGCCAAGGCTTTCAACGTCCATCTAAGTGAGGCAGAGCTGACCGACGCGGTTGATGAAGCGCTCGACTGGGCACGTAAACGCTGATGCGGGTTGTATTGGATACCAACATTCTATTCAGCGCGCTGATCTCACCGCATGGGGCCCCTGATGTGATCTATCGGGCCTGGCGTTCGGCTCGCTTCGAGGTAGTAACCTCACGGGCACAGCTCGATGAGATTCGGCGCGCTAGTCGATACCCCAAGCTTCAGGCCATCCTGCAGCCTGCCAAAGTCGGAGCCATGATCAACAACCTGCAACGCGCAGTAGTATTGGAGCGCTTGGTCATCGAGGTTGAAGCCGATGATCCGGATGATTCATTTCTGCTGGCCATGGCCTTGGCGGGCAATGCGGACTATCTGGTGACCGGTGATCGCCGCGCCGGCCTCTTGCAGCGCGGGCATATCGAACGCACGCGGATTGTCACCCCCGCGGTGTTCTGCGCCGAGGTACTGTGATCCATGCCGGTCGGCTTTCTGACCCAGGAGCAGCGCGACGGCTTTGGTCGCTACATCGAGGCACCCAGCCGTGATGAACTGGAGCGCTACTTCCACCTGAGCGATGAAGACCGTGAAGCCGTCCAGGTACTACGCGGCAACCATAACCGCCTGGGCTATGCCGTTCTGCTGACTACCGTTCGCTTCGTGGGTGTTTTGCCGGACAAGCCCGTTGCTGTGCCGGTGGAAGTCCTGCATGTACTTTGTCGGCAATTGGCAATCGCCGACCCTGACTGTCTTGCGCGTTACAGCGATCATCGTCGCTGGATACATACGGCCGATATTCAAGAGCGCTATGGCTATCGCCACTTTACAGACCCTGGCATCGGCTTTCGTTTGAGCCGATGGCTGTATGCCCTCTGCTGGACAGGCACAGATCGGCCTGGTGTGCTGTTTGAACGAGCCGCCTCATGGCTGTTCACACAGAAAGTCCTATTGCCTGGGGTTTCCCAGTTAGAGCGTTTCATTGCCCAACTGCGTAGCCGCGTTGAAGAACGCCTCTGGTACACCTTAGGCCGCAGCGTGACCGAGGAACAGAGACAACACCTACAAGACTTGCTTCTGGTGGCTGAAGGCAACCGCAGTTCCCGGCTGGATCAACTACGCTCCGGCCCGGTGATGGTCAGTGGCCCTGCTCTGATTCGGGCGCTGCGTCGGCTGGATGATGTGCGTGGGTTGGGTATCGCCTTGCCGCCGGCTGCACATATCCCGCCCAGCCGTATTGCARCCCTGGCCCGCTTTTCCAACACGGCCAAGGTCACGGCCATCAATCGACTGCCGGCGTCGCGCCGGTTGGCGACGCTGGTGGCGTTCGCGGTTTCCCTTGAAGCCAGTGCGCACGACGATGCGCTGGAAGTTCTGGAGGCGCTACTACGTGATATTTTCAACAATGCGGAGAAGGCTGACAAGAAAGCCCGGTTGCGTAGCCTAAAAGACCTGGATCGCTCGGCGGCAACACTCGCTGCTGCGTGCAAGGTCGTGCTGGATAGCTCGATCAGCGATGACAACGTCCGTTCCCAGCTGTTCAACGACCTGCCACGTGTCAGGCTGGAGAAAGCCCTGGAAGAGGTCACTGCGTTGATCCGTCCGGCCAACGATGTATTTTACCTCGCCCTGGAGGAGCGCTACCGCAGTGTGCGCCGCTTCCTTCCCGATCTTCTGAAACATATTCGCTTCGGCTTCAGTCCCGCCGGCAAGGGGGTGGCGGCTAGTCTGGACTGGTTGCAACTGAATCTACCTCGCAGGAAGCCCGAGGATGACGCGCCGCAGGAGATTGTTGCCAAGGCCTGGCAGAACCACATCACCCGCGAAGATGGCTCCCTCGACATGGGCGCCTATGTCTTCTGCACGCTCGATGCACTACGCACGGCCCTACGCCGCCGCGATGTCTTTGTTGCACCCAGTTGGCGCTATGCCGACCCGCGTATCGGTCTGCTCGATGGCGCAGAATGGCTGTCGGCGCGACCGATCATCTGCCGCTCACTGGGCTTGACCATCGACGCCAAAACCACTTTGGACGCTTTGTCTGCTGAGCTGGATTCAACGTGGCAGGCGGTTGCCGCCCGACTTCCCGACAACCCGGCCATCCAGCTAAGTGAGAGCGCAGAGGGTAAAACCGAGCTGTCCCTCGGGGCGCTGGACAAGTTGGAGGAGCCAAACTCGCTATTGCAACTGCGTGCAGCAGTGGCCGACTTGATGCCGCGTGTCGATCTGCCGGAAATCCTATTGGAAATCGCGGCCCGTACCGGCTTCGCTGAGGCCTTCACCCATGTATCCGAACGCAATACGCGGGCCGACAACCTGGTGACAAGTCTGTGCGCCGTGCTGCTGGGAGGCGCCTGTAACACCGGCCTGGAGCCATTGATCCGCAACGATAACCAAGCGCTGCGCCGTGATCGGCTGTCGTGGGTCAGCCAGAACTATCTCCGTGACGACACCCTGTCAGCAGCCAACGCCATTCTGGTGTCGGCGCAAAGCCAACTGGAGCTGGCTCAGATCTGGGGCGGCGGCGAAGTGGCCTCCGCCGATGGCATGCGTTTCGTCGTACCAGTGCGCACCGTGCATGCTGGGCCCAACCCGAAATACTTCGGTACCGGCCGGGGCGTCACCTGGTACAACCTGATTTCCGACCAGTTCTCCGGCCTGAACGCCATCACAGTACCCGGCACCTTGCGCGACAGCCTGGTACTGCTTGCGGTTGTGCTGGAACAACAGACCGAATTGCAGCCCACACAAATCATGACCGATACCGGTGCCTACAGCGATGTGGTGTTCGGGTTGTTCCGTTTGCTCGGTTATCACTTCTGCCCGCGCTTGGCCGATGTCGGCGGCACCCGCTTCTGGCGCACACGCCCAGAAGCGGATTACGGCAAGCTCAACGGACTCGCCCGGCAGTCGGTCAAGCTCGACCTGATCGCGGAACACTGGGATGACCTACTACGCCTAGCTGGTTCACTCAAGCTCGGTCGAGTGCCGGCGACCGGCATCATGCGCACGCTGCAAACGGGAGATCGTCCGACCCGCCTGGCCCAAGCGCTGGCAGAGTTTGGGCGGATCGAGAAAACCCTGCACACACTGACCTACATCGATGATGAGTCCAAGCGCCGCGCCACCCTGACCCAACTGAACCGAGGCGAAGGTCGGCACAGCCTGGCCCGTGCCGTGTTCCATGGCAAACGCGGCGAGCTTCGCCAGCGCTATCGCGAAGGTCAAGAGGATCAACTCGGTGCTTTGGGCCTGGTGGTGAACATCATCGTGCTGTGGAACACCCTCTACATGACGGCAGCTGTGGAACGGCTAAAGCAGCACGGCTACCCGGTGCAGGAAGAGGATCTGGTTCGGCTGTCGCCGCTGATCTTCGAGCATATCAATATGTTGGGACGGTACTCCTTCGCGGTACCGGAAGAAGTCGCCCGAGGTGAGCTACGGCCACTGCGTAATCCAGAGGAAGACCTGTAGCTGTTTGTGATCGAAAGCGGCCATGCCCAGGCTGACGGTTATTTATTCTCAGGTAAAGAACTCAACCTCTCCACCCACAAGCTTATAGATAGCGCCTACAATTTTTATTTTCCCATCCTGCTCGAGCTTATTCAGGGTGGGGCTGTGTTGACGGATATCGGCCAGCGTCATCTTGATGTTGGTGCGGGCAACGGAATCGACAAAGTCATAGTTGTCAGCCGTACGCTCACCTGCGTATGCCGTTTCAGTAATTGCCGGTTTAATTTTGCTCAGCAATCCAGTCAGGTTTCCCAGTTCGGCGTTGGCAATGGCACCCTTCACCGCACCACAGGAGGTATGCCCCATCACCACTATTACCTTGGCCCCTGCCAGAGCACAGGCAAATTCCATGCTGCCGAGAATGTCTTCGTTTTCCACATTGCCAGCCACACGGCAGTTAAACGTTTCACCAATACCGGCATCCAGCAGGATTTCCGCCGGAGCGCGCGAATCAATACAGCTTAAAATTACCGCTGACGGATACTGCCCCTTTTGACTGGCGCGCTTTTGCGCCAAATAGTCATGCTGCTGCATTTTGCCTTCACGGAAACGCAGATTGCCAGATTTCAGGCTTTCAATGACCTCATCCGGCGTCATTTTATCTCGCTCTTCTTTGCTAAGCGCTGCGGCAAAAGACACTGAAGGCACAGTTAACCCGGCCACTCCAGTAATCGCCAATGTGGAAAGGGCAGCTCCGCGCTTGAGCAGCATGCGGCGGGATGGGTGTTGCGGGTCAGATTGGCTCATTGTTCAGCTCCTAGATTGTGGTGTTGGGCCACATTAACTCGGATGCACATTGCCGTAAGCAATACTTTCGAAAAGTACGGAAGATCAATCGAGGGAATTGCCTAGGAAGAAGGCTCTGAGCGGAGGTGGTAAGGCTTACGTTGGTTTTTGGTTCCATTGCTCCCCAAACCCC
>NZ_JAKKRH010000089.1:0-6179 GCF_025654465.1 Shewanella sp. SM101 | reverse complement strand
GTGTCTCAGTCCCAGTGTGGCTGATCATCCTCTCAGAACAGCTAGGGATCGTCGCCTTGGTGAGCCATTACCTCACCAACTAGCTAATCCCACCTAGGTTCATCCAATCGYGGAAGGCCCGAAGGTCCCCTCCTTTCCCCCGTAGGGCGTATGCGGTATTAGCAGTCGTTTCCAACTGTTATCCCCCTCGACTGGGCAGATCCCTAGGCATTACTCACCCGTCCGCCGCTCGCCRCCTCAGRAGTAAACTCCCTTGYGCTGCCGCTCGACTTGCATGTGTTAGGCCTGCCGCCAGCGTTCAATCTGAGCCATGATCAAACTCTTCAATTAAAGTTTTGTTGCTTCCGTCTTGCGACTTCAGCGGCTCAATGAATTCTGATTTTTTGTTTCTMRCTAAAGAAACAAACTGTACATATTRCTATGAACACTCATTGTTACATTGATTTAAATTTTTGACTGYCAACCCGAAGGCTAAGCAGTTTCGATTAACTCAACACCTGTGAGTGTCCACACAGATTTCTTGTTTTATCTTGTTAAAGAGCAACTCAATATTCATAAGAGAACTTGAGTACCACACTGAGCGTCGAACGCTTCCAGTTGGCTAGGGCTGCGTATTCTACGCATTTCCCGTTTCGCGTCAAGGAGTATTTTACAACTTCTTGCTGCGCTTGAATTAAGTGCTTAAAAGCGACTCAATTCAACTTAACTCGTCAGCTGGCTTTCGCTGTCTGCCGTGTCAGTGGATGCGCATTATAGGGAGCAGGAGATTTTGTGCAAGGGCTTTTTGTAGGAAAATAACGATTAATGGTTTAGACGTTTACTTATCAAACGATACGTATAAAAAAGGGGCTAAAAAGCCCCTTTATCTCGATTAAGTCTGGCAATCTATATGAGTCACGCTCAGCTAGATCATCATAAATACTGTTATCTATGGACTAAAGAAACGAGATTCTTGCTCAACTTCGACTTCTTCACCGTCGATATGAGTTTTCACTTTTATCTCGATATTAGTAACTGAACGAGACAGCTCAACCGGATCGATACCCACACTAATAGGGAGAGTTAACACTTCACCACCCGCAATAGTGACCGAAGTTGGACCGTACCATTTATAGTTGTCTAATCCTTCGACACTCATAGTGTATTCGTGGGATTGCTCTGTCTTATTAAGAATCTTCAAGGTGAAGGTGTTTTCAATCAAACCTTGATTGTTCTCTCTATAGAGCTGGTTGCGGTCACGAATGATGTCCATACGCACAGGCGCTATGGTCGCACTGGAGTATATAAAGACTAATATCATCGCTACCAGTACCACGCCATAACCGACAAGTTTAGGTCGCAGCACTTTTTGCTTAATTCCTTCTAACTTGTTCTCGGTGGTATAACTGATAAGCCCTTTCTCATAACCCATACGATCCATGGTTTGATCGCAGGCATCGATACAAGCGCCGCAGTTAATACACTCATATTGCAGACCATTACGAATGTCGATTCCCGTAGGACATACCTGCACACACAAGTCACAGTCGATACAGTCACCAAGCCCTAGCTCTTTAGGGTCATCTTTGCGTGAGCGCGGACCACGGGTCTCACCACGTTTAGTATCGTAACCCACGATAAAAGTATTCTTATCGAACATGGCCGCTTGGAAACGAGCATAAGGGCACATGTGGATACACATGATTTCACGCATCCAACCCGCATTGCCGTATGTTGCAAGTGTAAAGAACACGACCCAGAAGTAGATACCGCCAGAAGCATTAAGCGTAAATACGTCGACATAGACTTCACGACTTGGCACAAAATAGGACACAAAGGTCATCGCCGTCATCAGTGAGAGCAATAGCCAGGCCGTATGTTTTGCCGTTTTACGCCAGAGTTTGTCAAAGCTCCATGGCATTTGATCTAACTTAATGCGTTTATTGCGTGCGCCTTCAAGTTTTTCCTCGAACCAGATGAACATAAAGGTCCATACTGTTTGGGGGCAAGTGTATCCACACCAAACACGGCCAAGATAGGTGGTCACAAAAAACAGAGCGAAGGCAGCGATCATAAACAACGCTGCAAGCAAGGTGAGATCCTGCGGCCAAATCGTTAAACCGAAGACGTGAAACTTTTGTTCGCCCAAGTTAAACCATACGGCTTGACGGTCGCCCCAAGGGATCCAAGGTAAAAGCAGGAAAAATAACATGGCGATCCAGCCCATGCGGCGACGTACGCTACTCCACAAACCGTCTATGGCTCGGACATAAATCCGATTACGAGGATTAAAGCGATCGGCTTTACTCGCATCTGGCTGGTGAATCTTAATTCGATTGGTTTTCGAATAGTCCTTGTTGTTAGATTCTGAGTTCATCGTTACAGCCTTTTACTGCTTTAATATTGGACGAAAACTAGCTTATTATACCCATATTCTTAATGGTTATTCACTTATGTTGGACTAAAAGATGAAAGGTTGGATCATATTGGCGCTACTCGCGGGTGCTTTATATTACTTATACACAGAAACAGATAAATTAGATGTTCCTATTGCAAAGACTGAGGCGATGATCAAAGAAATAGAGAATAAAGTTGACTCTATGACAGGAACAAAAATTATTAAAATCGACCATAAACTGACTAAGGAAAGAACCGACATCATAGAACGTTTATCCACATTAGAACTCGAAGCCTTCAATCAAATTCCAATGACACCCGAGTCTATTGCCGACTTTAAGGCTAACTATTGCGGTACTATGGCACCTCAACATCCAGTGTTTAGCAAAGATAATCAGCTTTATCTATGTGATCACCTTTAATCATTACAGACTCATAGGCAAACGGGATTTTGCTATATAGCGCTAAGGTTTAGACTTAGGTGATTGACCTTATATATGATTCCGCCTAGCCTTTGAGGCATTACAGCATAAAGGCCTATGAATCATGACCCAACAAGTATCAGACATTTTTGATCCCACCCTATGGGATGAAGTCAGTGGATTTCATTTCGACGATATTACTTACCACAGAGCCAAAGCGCACGGCACAGTACGCATTGCCATTAATCGCCCAGAGTGCCGCAACGCCTTCCGACCTAAAACCGTTGATGAGTTATTTATCGCACTCGACCATGCACGCCGATGGTCTGATGTGGGTTGCGTACTGCTTACGGGTAACGGTCCTTCGGCAAAAGATGGTGGCTGGGCGTTCTGTTCAGGTGGCGATCAACGTATTCGCGGCAAAGATGGCTATAAATATGAAGGCGCTGAAGAAGGCAAAGCCGATCAAGCCAGAATGGGCCGCTTACATATATTAGAAGTGCAACGCCTGATCCGCTTTATGCCTAAAGTGGTCATCGCCGTTGTGCCAGGTTGGGCGGTGGGTGGCGGCCATAGTTTACACGTAGTGTGCGACTTAACCTTAGCCTCGAAAGAACACGCAATATTTAAACAAACCGATCCCGATGTTGCGAGCTTCGACTCAGGTTATGGCAGTGCTTATCTCGCCAAAATGATAGGTCAAAAACGTGCCCGCGAAATCTTCTTCTGCGGATTTAACTACAGCGCTGATGAAGCCTTCGACATGGGTATGGTTAATAAATCCGTTCCCCATGCAGAGCTAGAAACCGAAGCATTAATGTGGGCGAAAGAGATTAACTCTAAATCACCTACGGCTATGCGTATGCTTAAATACGGCTTCAACATGACAGATGATGGTATGGTCGGTCAGCAATTATTTGCCGGTGAAGCGACGCGTTTAGCCTATGCGAGCGCCGAAGCACAGGAAGGACGCGATGCCTTCCTCGAAAAACGCGATCAAGATTTTTCAGCCTTCCCTTGGCACTACTAATTTTAGAATCGTATTAATTTACGTTTAAATGCTCAAAGCCCTCCATCGTGAGGGCTTTATGTTTTTTACAACGGATAAATAGATAAAACCGTTTAAACTAATCTGAAAACACGGCTTTTAATTTTAATGAGAATTGTTATCATCTAAATATTCCCGCTGGGAGCCTATTTAGAGGACAAGATCATGACTAAGACACTCACTTTTGCTGTACTACATTTTAGCGTCGCTTTTACCGTAACCTATTTATTAACTGGCAGCGTAGTCGTAGGTGGCGCAGTAGCCTTAGTAGAACCCGCGATTAACACTGTAGTGTTTTACTTCCATGACAAAGTGTGGAAACGCATTGAGGCAAAAAAGCAGCACGAGCTAGATGCCATTCCAGCATAGAAAGCTAAGCCACCAGCATTTGCTATTGCTGTAAGTTAATCGTCATTTTGTCGTGAATCTAAATGAAAAAACCGCCAATAAAGGCGGTTGTGGGAGAGGAATAAAGTTTCATACTAACCCATTCTGCAGACACTAATTTTTAGCCGTGAAAATCGATACTGAAAAAATAAAGTATCATACTAAATCTGAAATAAGCTCCATTTCGAAGCCTTCATTAAGTAATAAAGTGTCATACCGATATAAATCTAACTACAAAGACAAAGCAGAGAGCAAATAACTATCATCAAACTGTCTGCTCCACTTCAATATTCAGTCCTAGCTTAACTTCTTCGTAAATTGGAAGGTCGCTTCCCGGAGTGTCAAGAGTTACAACCAATGCATAAGGTACATCTATTCCTTCATACCCAGCACGTCCGTTGCAATGAACTTGAATCGCGAGGAAATCCCCCTCGGTAAAGCTGGCAGCCTTGTCACCCTTTCTGACTTCATGGAATATCGTTCCATTTTTCAAGTGATGATGATAATAGTCTCCATTATCCGCATTTATAACTTTATGGGCTGGCGTAGCCCATAATTGAGCACCTCTGTAATCTTGATGGCCATGATTAACGGGTGAAAACCAAGCAACTGTTACAATTAAGCGTCTATTTACTGTTTCAGCGGCTAAACATGGAGGTAAAGGTAAACGGTACTCATGTGCCGCACCATCTCTTATTACTCCAGTGTAAATCAATGTCGCTTGATTGTTTTGGCATGCATGTATCCGGCTCTCATTTACCACTCCAAAGCCTAAGTACTGATTTAATTCAGACTTAAATGTACGATTATTCTCTTTGGTCTTTAACAATTGCTCTATGACTTCTGTCGCTTGCTCCATGTGCTCCGCACCATGCGCGAGCAGAGCCTTGAGAATCAAGGCGTCTGAAGCATATGATAACGCTTGCTGATCCCCAAACTCTTTAATGCTGATAAGTGTTTCATAGAGAAATGCAAGGCGTCGTGTAGCGAGTGCCGCAGCATTGCTTGTGCCAGTTATAAATCCATATGTATTTAACGCACCTGGTGAAGATGCAGGTAGGGCTGTTTTTACTCCTGGTCCAAAACGAACACTCCTGGCAACGTCAAGGACTACATCCTCATTCACTAGCATCGTTTTGTTAATATATGTCTGACGCCCACCTGGCATTAACAGTTCTGGCTTTACCGAATTCTTCTTACCTAATGTGACAGGGCTTATTGGACTAAATAAGCCAGGCGTAGTAAACACATCAACCTGATTAACTGGTATAGCTCCTTCAAATCGATCTTGGTGGGAGGATTTCACTGTTATTGCATTTATAGCTTCGGCAGGCGACATCATCCTCCGTTCATGCTTTTGCTTTGCAATTGCTTTGAGCGTCCTCTCTTCCAATTCTTCAGGCGTTAAAGATTTAAAATCATGTTCTTTGATACCGTCCAAGCATATGCGCTGAGTCATATTACCCGCACTAACAACAAACAAAACGCCATATCGAATAGAAAGCCAATCCAGCATTCTCGCCCAAGGGCTCATCTGAGTATCAAATAACCTATATGGATCGCCAACGGAAAGATTTATTATGACGACATTTGGTGCAGTAGGTGGAAGGCCCCCTTCTCCTTCTTTCATACGAATGACAGCTCTATGTACTAAATCAATAGGCAAGTATGCAGATGGAATTTGCTCAAGTCTGGTTCTGTAGTGGTCAAGTAAAATTGGCCACGGTTTTAGAGTCATTCCAATATAAACGTTCTGACTCATTTGGCGTTAACCCACCATTATATTGATGGGGTCTGGTCTCACTGTAATATCCAGTGATGTAATTTGTGATCTCTTTATCTGCTTCTGTAAAATTCCCATAACCACTGGCGGGTATCCACTCAGATTTCAAACTTCTAAAGAAACGCTCCATTGGTGCGTTATCCCAACAATTCCCGCGACGACT
>NZ_JAKKRH010000088.1:0-6303 GCF_025654465.1 Shewanella sp. SM101 | reverse complement strand
GTGTAATCGGCAAGGTGATTACGTACAGTGCTTTCATGAATGCGTAATGCTTGAGAAATCATTGCCGGGGTCCAGCCTTCGGATGCAAGCAGTACTGCTTTGATGCGGTCACGAATACGCCCGTCACGCGTTTGAGCATGCTGGGTCTCTAGGACTTGTTTTTGTTCAGGAGTAAGGAGTAGTTTCATAATCGTTAGCTTGATCCTCATTTCACTGAAAATCAAGCATCTTCATTGATCACGGGTATAAATCGGTACATGACGGTGCAAGTTGCGGAATTTATTCACCCATATTTGCGCGGTTGATGGATTGTCTGTCATGATTTGTAAGTCGTACAAGATAATAATACTATCTTGAGTATCTGCTATTTTTGCGAGTTTTAAGCTGTAGCCAGTGCTTTGGTTTTGCGCATGAAGAATTTGGATGATTAACACCGCGGGTTCTTCATTTGCTAACATGTCGCTACATTCGCGAACCATTTCATCAAGAGTAACTATCAATTTTCATACCAAAGATCGTTATAGGTGAGTGTTGAAGTGGCCGGTATAATACACGCCAACCGTAGTTTTAAAAAGTGGAGTGGCGTAATGATTAACGTAATAAAAACCTACCCTAATAACAAATCTGTTGTTGTCTGGTTTGGTACTTCTTTCACCCCTTATCCTAATTGGGTTTTTTGGTCATTAGTCGCAGTGGCCGTGTTTTCATTTTTTTCACTGTACTCAAATTATTTTCATGGGCTAACGCCGTGGATTGGTATGTATGTGGTGGGCGTTGTGGCCGCTATATTGGTCGGTTTGCGTAAATGTGTGTTCGTGTCTTACAAAGATCCTTCGGCTTGTCTGGTCTGCTTGAGTTTTTTTGGGGTGAAACTGAGGAGTCGAATCTATGATTTAAATACGTTGAAAACAGAGGTGAAGACTATACAGTCTGGTTATCTTATTGTATTGGATGATAAAAAAATATTATACACCAACTCGTTAAAACTGGCTCAGCAGGTCAACTCTAAGCTAACTTATCTGATTCAAGAGTTCATCTGCTAGCAATTGTATTACTCTTTTGATTTTGTGATTATGACAGTTTCTACTTTCCATATATCCATTGATTCTGTCGCTTTACCTTTCGTTATTTCGTGCGTTTTTTGTTCCCAAGATGAAACAGAAACATCTGATACTTTTCCGCTTTTCAAGATATTCTCGTAGTACCCCATTGTAAAACTGTCGGTGATATTTTGGTTAGAAGCCCTCGCTGCGGGGGTGTCATTAGATACACAGTTAAACGCCACGCCCCCCGAGATCATTATCAGCGCCAATCGTAACACTCCGATTTTTCTCATCAATTCACCTCTATTATTGTACTGCATTAGCGATATCTTACTTGGGTTTTCATATAACGCAAGTTAATGGATTTGTGTTAGGATTCCTCTAAATTAACATAGGGGTTTACATGAAAGTGATTAAGTCAAAACTACCATTGGTCACTGGGGTATTACTGTTAGTGCCTAACATAGCATACGCAGAGATTGAAGGGTTTGCCTTTGCCTCAGCAATGCAAGAGCAATCATTAATAACAGCGGCTAATGGCTCTGCATTAAACCCCAAGTTATCACAGCCAATGAATGTTTTTATTTCGGCGGGTTTGGATAGAAAGATCAGGCTCTATTGGCTCTCTAATGGAGTAAAGATTAATGAGGTCACTACAGGTATTATCGGCGTATCAGACAGAATTAGTAGTTTTGGTAAAGATTTCTACGGTAAGACTATCAGCATTAAAGCCCCGTCACTGGATGGCAGTTACACGCTAAAGTCAGAACTCTTATCGGCAGATGGCACTATCGTAGGTGGCTGGTCGATGTCTATTGTGAT
The DNA here is from genome assembly GCF_025654465.1 of Shewanella sp. SM101. Classification (NCBI taxonomy): domain Bacteria; kingdom Pseudomonadati; phylum Pseudomonadota; class Gammaproteobacteria; order Alteromonadales; family Shewanellaceae; genus Shewanella; species Shewanella sp. SM101. The sequence continues at coordinate 4,438 of NZ_JAKKRH010000088.1, read as the reverse complement.
AGACACCGTTGGACCTAATGCTGACGCCTCAAATATAAGTTATTCGATGACAGCGTATGGTGGTTCTGTTTACTCCTATTCCCCTGCAAATTTTGGTTCTCTCAAGCTCTCAAATATAACAGATGGCGGCTCGGGATTGGCGTCAGCTAAGTACATTGTTAAATCTGACTCTACCGGGATAGATATTAGTTCATTAGCAGCCCAAGCGAATATTTTAGACTCGTCAGTGTTTACTTCTTCACTGCCAGCATCACTTTTTCCTGAACAGCGAAATTGGTATCGAGCCGGTTTTCGAGTATATGACGCGGCCGGAAATTATACCGATGTAACTGCTCGATCTTTTATTGATAAAGGCGGGTATACCAGCCCCGTATTGAGTGATATCTGGAATCCAACGACATCTACGTGGATGCCTTACAATCCTGGCATGTTGGTTGGAAACAATCCTATAAAAGTGCGTTACCGCATGCTTTTCCGTGAAACAAAAACGGCCAATGGAGATTGGGGTTGGCTTTCTTACCACTATCGAGAAGGTGATTATGTTTATTTGGATCACACGCTAACTTATCCGATGGCAGAGGGTTATTGGGTTTCTCAGACACCTAGCGGATATTACACCGTTTCATATTTCAGTGGTTTTAATGTGACACTTGCGGATGGTGTAGATCGCAATCCAATTAAACAAGCTCAAACTGTGGAGTGGTTTGCCGAGGATGGTAGCACTGGTGGTAGTTCTATCAGTGTAGCGTCACGGACTACTATTGTTCGGATACGGTTGCATAGTGAAGCAATGAAATATGAACAGCTTGCGATATTGCATAGTTTTGGCTCTTGCGTGATACCTATTGGTCAAACATTTTGTGACTTGTCAATTTCACATGTGTTTAGCTCAGGGGTTGGGTATGCGCCTTATACTTATGAAGTTAAATCTAGCGTCAACGGTGTGGTCGATGGTCGATTTAGCGCTCATTTCACCTATTGGTATACTTATTGGGATTTTATCCCGCCAACTATCGAATCTATTGAGGTTACGGGGGATACCGTAATTGCCAGTGTGTATGACACGAATACAACTAGCGATTGGCGTAAAGGCATGTGGTTCACAAACGTGTTTCGATTGAAATCTAGCTTCGGTGTTGAGTTAGAGCCTGAATCTTGGGTAACAACTGATACGGGCAAGCATCGAGCAGTTTTTAAACTTAATAAACTTCCCAGCGGTATGCAAAATATCTCATTTTATGCTCAGGATTCTTACGGTAATCGTACAGAGAAAACGGTAGTGCCAAACTACCTCAATGACACAACTCCACCAGTGCTTAAATTGCAGTCCCCCACTGGCGCACCAATTATTAATGGAAGCGAGATCAACGGCCTCGAAAGTTTACGAATTAAGATGACTGACGATAGCCCTGCAACGATTATTACCGTTGTTCTGTCTGGTGGTGCAGCCAATGATACTGTCTTTGTTTCGACTAACGAGTTAGGTGGGGGGCTGTACGACCTGAACTACCCAAGGCTGTTCCCAAGCCTCGAAGCGAATGAGACTTACACTATCACCGTTAAAGCCGCTGATTCAGCGGGTAATGCCTCTACAATCAAGTCCTCTTTTTTGTACTTACCTCCCAATTTATTGCGAGTTGGCAATCTCAATACATTAGCCGTGAATAAGCAATTACAAAGCTCAGATGGTAAGCCAATTTCATTCATCAGCACGGGCGTATTGCGCACTTCTCAAGGGCAGCTTGCAGCCGGGCCGCAACAAGCGTTCATCACGCTACGAAGCGATGCGGGCATTGCGGTTAACCTCTTACAAACAACTCTTATGCCGGGTGAAACGAAAGAAGTCACCATTACACCAGATATTCATGGTGAGGTGATGATTCCGGTTTACTCCGCGTCAGCAGGCATCAAAGGGACGGCGAGCTTTATGATCGACATCCCTCAAATAACGTCAAATAACTAAGGATAACGCATGTCTCAATTATCATTTATCAAACGTGCTTTATTGCTCGGCTTGGGCTACACCAGTTCGTTTAATGTAATGGCCGCGATAGAGGGCTATTCATTCTTAGATACAGCATCTAAAGAAAAATCTGTTTCGACCCCTCTTATCAACCCCATCAATGAGTCCAACATTTATCTTTCTGCCGGGCTCGATAATAAATTATCTGTGTCAGTGCTTAACGGAAGTGGTGTTTCTGTGCATTCCCAAACAACAGATTTCGTGCGAGTGTCAGACCGGCTCAATTTTAGCGGTCGTGACTTTTACGGTAAAATCCTTGTATTGCCGAAGATCACTGATGGCACTTATAATTTAAAAGTCGAAACGATTAATAGCTTAGGGAAAATAATTGATACATATAGCCAACCATTGACGATTGACACTGTAGGTCCAACTTTTGGCGAGTGGTACGGCGCGAGTAAAGGCGTGTATGGTTCGGTAACAGGCAGCGAACCGGTATGGTTTTTAGCAACGCAACCAGAAAATTCGTTGCTTTATCTGCTCGATGTGGATGAAGTAGTAACGGCAAGGGCTGTTGTTAAAAATGCAGACACTGGCGTGGTCATAGTGAACAGTAATATGATCATAAATTCCGTGACTAACCAAGTATCAATCAATTCAGGTTCTAGCATTAGCGGCAACATCCCTGCCAATAACGCTACTCAACAATATACATTACAAGCAGAATTGTCCGATGCCGCAGGAAATATATCTTACAGCAGTATAAAGCCGTTTTACCTCGACAATTATAGTGGCGCTCCAAGTGCTCCTATTGCTGTATTTGACCCAGATGCTACCGCCGATCAAAGTATTTCACCTTCGTTTGTGGGGTTTGTGCCCTACAAAGCAGGTATGGCAGTTAAAACAAACCCTATTCGTATTTTGTATCAAGTGCCGATTGATAATGTTCGAGACGCTGGCGTGCTTGCAGGGCTTGCTATTCAAAACAGCGTTGGGACTGTTAGCGTTACTACAGATAGTAAATATGGCTATTTTGATATGACAGCCCCTTATAACTATACAGGCGCTAATCAAATAAAATGGGTGGATTTTGGCCGATGGATCGCTGGAACGATTCAATACAATTTAACCCTTGATCCTGTCGCGCCTGAGTCCCCAGTAGTTAGCTCAATGACCTATATATTGAATGGTCAACAGTATAATTATGGAGGCTCTATCTATCACCAAAACACGATATTGCCTGCGACAATGACAAATTTCCAGCTTGTAGTACAACCAAGGGAATACGCCCAAACAGCAACCCTACGTGGTTACGTCTGTAATTTCCCCGCCGGTGAGACAACTTGTGTTTTCGATGGTCTTAAATGGGACATGATAACTGGGGGGGCTGGCTATTTGCATGATCCTATAACTTTAACATCTACGGGACTACCTACAGGGACCTTATACGCTAACATTACTTATGGGGAGCCAACATATAACGACCTATATTATCCCATCCTGAATAACTTTGAATTTAATGCAGTAACGAATGTGCTTACAGCATTTGTAACTCAACCAGCAGGAGGTAGTTGGTTTGAACGACTAAACATTAAGTCGGCGGTGATTCAATATGGCGGTAATACGCTAACAGCGATAAAAACGGTCCGAAACCTAACCAACTGGGAGTTTACATACGACCTTAATTCCATCGCAGTAGGTAATCATGCTTTGGAGCTAAAAATTGTTGAAAATCATGGCGCGACTACTATAGCGCCACTAATGGATTTCAATATCGAAAAGTCTGCACCACTTGTTACCATTACTAATGATGGAAGTCAGGATTTTTCGCAAATCGTAGGGTTAGATAATCTTGTGCTTGGCATTAAGGATGACTCAGATTATACCATTGATAGCGTGGTCATATCGGGTGGTGCATCTAATGATACCGTCTATTTAGCGACCGTTAATCAGGGTAATCATAAATATAACCTACAGTATCCGCGCCTGTTCCCGTCCTTAGAGGCTAATGAAATTTATAAACTGACAGCAACGGTGACTGACGTTTTTGGCAACAAAGGGGTGGCGAGTAAGAGTTTTACATATCAGCCACCAAATCTTGTTAATGCTGGTTCAATGACAACTTTAGCTGTGGCAAAAAATATTTCAAATGATAGCAATAAGCCAGTTGCGGAAATTGTTGTTAATGACTTACGCACAGTAGAAGGTCAATTAGCCGAAGGAGTACCCCCTGTGTCAGGATTGTTGTCACCCCTAAATAATCATTATGTTTAAAGACAGGGTGCGGCAAAAGAGAACGATATGGCTCGGTATTCACCAGAACGTAAAGAAGCGATCCTTAAAAAATTATTACCTCCTCACAACTTAACGGTCGCAGAGGTCGCTCGGGAAGAAGGCATCGCGGTGCAAACCTTGTATCATTGGCGAGATATTGCCAGAAAAGAAGGTCGCCCCGTGCCAGGTAAAACATTAACA
>NZ_JAKKRH010000087.1:0-6634 GCF_025654465.1 Shewanella sp. SM101 | reverse complement strand
CGCCCAAATCATTGCATCCATGGGTAATTTACGCCGTCTTAGCGTCGCAACGCCCTGAGAGTCTAAACAGGATTGAATTAACTCGGGTTCTAACACATCAGCTAAGCAGGTGAATTCGGTTAGGCGGGTAATATGAGTGCGCGCGAGAGCTTCTGAGAGTTGCATAAAAAAATCCGATGACATGAGGTCATCGGATTTTGATCTTTTCAGCGAGATCGTCAAGCAATCTGTCTTAACTGATCGGCATTACTGCCAGTGACCCACTTCGTGTCCTGCTTTATAGTTGCCATGCCAGAGCTTAACCATGCTGTAGCTGCTTTCATCTTGCAGCAGCCATTGGCCTTCGCGCTGACCGTTAACATACTGACCTTGGGCTTGAAGTTGTTTATCAAAGCCACGCAGTAAATACGCGCCATGTAACTTAGCGTTTTTATAAAACTCTCGGCGCATTATCGTGCCATCGGCTGCGATTTCTGTTTGTTCACCACTCAGCTCACCTTGTTGGTTAAACTGCTCATTGCGCGTCGTATCCGCGTTTTTTGTGACCCACTTGCCGGACTTTAACCCTAAGTGATATTGGCCGATGACAAAACCGCCGTCCTCGGCCTTGTCTTCTCGATATGCACCGTGCATTTGACCTTTGCGGTAGTTTATCCGCCTGATATAACCGTTCCAGCCAGCACCGATATACAAGCCATCGTATCGCCCCTTGAGTTGTTCATCACGTTCAATCAGCTCACCTGCTGCATCAAAACGCTGACGTAAGCTCCAGTCTTTTGTAGTATCTTGCTGATATTGATAAGTTAACTTTCCCGCAGAATCGAAGCGCTGTTCAGTGCTGGTCTGACCTTTAGCGAGGTATTGCGTGTCGGTTTGGGTCGCAACGTTACCGGCATTATCATAGGTAATATGTTGAATTTCACGACCATCCTTATCATACTTTTGCAGCTCTGCTAACCGCCCTTGTTCATCAAAACGCTGCTGGTTTCCCACCTGCTTATCATGCTCATAGTGTTTAATCTCTTGCAGCACATCGGCAGCTCGGTAAATCAACACTTCGCCGTGTATTTTCCCCTTAAGATAAAACTCTTTAGTGTATAACCAGCCTTCTTTTGTCCAATACAGTCTCTCGCCTTCTCTTTTCCCCGCCACCATATTAACGGTTTGCTCCGGCTGACCATTGTTATGAAAGCTTTCATATAGCCCTTCCATACCGTTAGCGCCGTAGGTTACGCGTGTTTGCAACTGGCCATTGTTAAAATAACTTTGCGATAATCCTAATTCAGCCCCATTCACACGATGCTGAAGCTCCCTTAATTGACCATTAGTATGGTAACTTTTCTGATCTCCTTGCAACTGGCCATGCTGGTAGTGGTACTCTCCCGAGAGCGCTCCGTCTTCCCAATAATGCAGATGCGTGCCCTGATAACGCCCTTGTGCATCGCTACTGCCCTTGCGAGACAGTTGACCATCGGGATAGAAAAACTCGAAATCACCAACGATAAAACTCTCGGCTAAATTGGGACTGTTGACGCTGCCCTTAAAAACGGGTTTATCCGTCTCCAGATAAAAGAGTTGTAGCGACCACTCGCCATTTTGCTCTGTTGGTGCTTGCTCCTGATAATAAATGGCTTCACCAGGCACATCGCTAAGCCGCCATAGTTCGTCGAGTAAAATTCGCTCAGCCGACAGATTAAACGACATAAGTAGCGCAGATAATAGTAATAAGACTCTCATATTCTGCTCCTTAAGGTAACGCAGGGAATGTATTAACCCACTGTTTATTGACCGGTTCGCCGCTTATCGTCAGCTGCTCTATCTGTGCTGCGCGCCCCGCCAGTACAAACCAGCGTTCCTCACGTAATACTTGCTGCAACGGACGCTGATAAAAATCACTACTGTCACCTTGAATAGCAGGAGCTAGCTGTAAATTTTGCGCATTTAAAAAACGATAGCGCCGCATAAAGTCGGCCACGGTTTGATGGGTATCAACATTCGGCAACTGAGTGATATCAATCAACCAGCTTTGCTCGGGTTGATACGCTAGCGCTTGCCATTTGGGCGTACCGGTACAGGCCAAAGTGCTACTGACATTGATGTCGTAAAAATTGCGGCGGATCCCATCGGCGCTAGTCAGTTGGTACAGCACAAACTTATCCAGCCCTCCACCAAAACCCGTGTTGTTAGTGTTAGTGCTTGTGTTTGTCCATTGCAGTGTGTGCTCGTTGACCTTAGGTGCATCGACAACACTGAGCGTACACACCGCTGCCTGCTCGGAAGTTAACAGCAAACTGACGCCGTATTTGGCCACGACTTGCGGCTCAAGTAAGGCGGGGTCTTCAGGTGCAGTAACTTGCGGCTGATTAACATAGGACGCATACATATCATCACTATAAAGCAGTTGTTGCTGCGCCGGCGGATAGGCGACATTTTGCGCGTAATCTTGAGTCGGAATAAAACGAATGTTCTTAGTCAGTTCACCACTGTCAACCACAGTATTCACATAGAGTGTCAGCGTGGGCGGCGCTGCGGGAAAGGTAAACTGTGTGATCGATTCATATTGTGCCGATGAGGCCAACGCCACCATATTTTGCTCTGCCGGGGTTAACCAATCCGGCCCAGTGGGCGGCGGTGAAAGATATTTCACCATAGCGCCTTCGGCACCGTCAAAGCGCCGGTATAACCAAGATTTGTCAGTGCTGCCTCGCGATTTCAGCAAATAACTGAATGGTTTATCTGGGATTGGCGAGAGTTCCAGCTGTATATCTTCATACTGCAAGGCCACAGTTTTGCTGGGTTCGGGGGTCAGGTTAAGTTTGACTAATTTCGCGCCGCGATAATGGGCTGTCGCGCGAAACTCAGCAACCTGAGCTAAGAGGTAATTCGGTGCATTCCAACCGATAAGCAAATTCTGCTGCTCAGACTGATGGAAACCATCCTGTTCTGGATAACTGTAACTGCCTACCTTGCTCAATTGCAGCGGCAGTACTGTGCCATCCGCACTGTGTGCTGTGATATCGGTTAAGCTAAACCCGCCTTCGGGCTTAAAACCTGAAAAGTCATACTGATAAATCAGCTTTAATAAATCATCTTGCTGGTAAAAATAGCCCGCATCATAGGCAAATACAGCATCTTGGGCTAAGGTCTTATTGACGTTATCCAACATAACGTCAGGTTGTTTTTGATTCTCAAATACTGGGAAATCATAAAAACCTAAATACTGCGTCAGATCGCCCAACTGGCGCTCCTGCGGCAACATAATAACGTTGCTGCGCACTGTGCCCTTATAGCCGTAGCGCTCAAATGGCGCTTCTGCCACTAAGGCTAACTGCGCTAACCAACCCCGCTCACGTTCTAACATCAACTGACCGTATATTTTGGCTTGATCGCCGCCACTTTCAACTTTGGCTAACACATGAGTATCAGTGACTTGCAATACAGTAAGCTTGGCATTGGCGTGGCCTTGATAGGCAGGAAGCGCGACGACCGCCCCCGCTTTGGCGGGTATGGTGCTAAGGAAGGCAGATGAGCTAAAGAGCTTTTTCAGTTCCTGCTCAAGCTCTGCGCCGCGTTCAGCCAACAGCGCCTGCCATACAGGTTTGTTCAATGCACTGAATTCTTTAACGCTGCCATCGTCTAGATTTAAAGAAAATTCAAACCCCTGCGAGAAAATAGCGTGCATTTCTGGATTACGATCGGCCCGCTGGCCACTACTGACGCCGCTCCCTTGGCCATCGCGCATGTTCATATAATCGACATGCACTTGAAACCGACTGTTTTTGCCTGTTTCGAGGACCTTATAACGCAGCAATTGATGTGACGTGGCGTTAACCGTTTCGGTACGCTGACCATTGTCTACAGTGATGTTAGTGGTGCTATACAGCTGATACGAGCGCTCTTCCCCTTTTTCAGGCGTAAACTCAACATCAGCATCCCCAAAAGAACAGGCCGATAATAAACAGCATGCAACTACGCTAACCAAGTACTTCATGGTTATTCCTTGTATCTCAAACAAATAGTAAGCGCCGCATTATGCCCTTTCATGCCCAGTAAATAAAATGCTTTGGCTATTTATGCCTGTCCAGCGCGACACCTGAGTGCGCGACTAAAGCATCCTTTTTAGATAGTCACAGGTACAGCAATGCCAATCTTAGGCAAATTCTTAATGACGAATTCCGGCATCAATAACTAATGCACAAAGCGAGTTGTGCGGCATTAATTGTCATTGTTTCCCAGTGACTCGCCGATGTTTTATTTAATAAGAAGTATCCCTATAGGCTCGACGATAACATCTGCAGCACACGGAAGTGTAAATGCCGCGTTCACATGGTCTATGATGTTCCCAACATCATAGACATTTCCCATATCCCTATGGGTCAGATGTGAAAGAGCAGCCATATCGCCAACGGTCACTGTTGTAACAAGGTCAAGCTTAACTAAGTCATTAATACACAAATCAGCCCTAAACAGCTTTTGCCCCAAAGTGAGTTAACACGGGGCGTTTGACCACAAACTTGCTACCTCATTTCCCAACAAATTCTCATCTATTTTCTGCTTTCAGCAATTCACCATAAGTGGCCGAAACTGGAGCGCTAGACAGTCGTATTAAAAAATGCGTAGCTCTGAGTGTTTTTAAGTCAATTTTTGTGCGCGCCATCTCAATCATTAACATCTAAAACTATTTAAAATTAATTAGTTATATAAAGCGAAACTTAGATAATAGGTTTGTAAAACACGCATGCGCGTTTTTCCGGATGGTGTATTTGAGAGAAAGCTGATAAGTTCCTTATATTACAAGTAATTAACTATTCGCGTTTTTACTGGTCTAATGAGGTAAACGCGCATGCCCCTCATAAAATGTTAGGCATCAATTTTATCGAACACTTTTTATCCTAAGGAATAATGTCATGGGAAGAATGTCAGATTTAATGATAGAGCTTGAAAATGAAAAGGCAGATCAATGGATAAGAGACCGTCTTGAGGATAAAGATGCAGATGAAGAATCCGAAGAGTATAGAGATTTAGCTGACGAATACTTTAATCTTCAAGAGCATTTAAGGGACCAATTTGAATTCGAAGAAGATCTAAAATGGTTACAAAAAAATGATTCTTCAACTCTTTACAGACTTTTTCTCGAAGAGATAAGAGAGCTTGAAAAACTTATAGTTAATAACCCACTAAAAACAAAACCATATATTATGTATAGAATGACTTATGCACATTCGGTTAGTTTGCTTGAGGCATTTCTCGGTGAAACTGTAAAATCTCTAGTAAATAATAATGATCGTTTTTTTGTGAATTCATTTAAAATCGAAGAATTAAAAAATGCAAAATATACGCTTGAGTTTTTAGCAGTAACAGAATCAAACCCCAAAGCGCTTGCTATAAAGGAACTATCTAAAATACTCTATCACAGCATGCCAAAAGTAAAAGTAATATTTGAGACCATACTTGGAAACAAAATTGATCTGAATATCTCTGAAGTAGATAAAATAACTAAAATTCGCCATGATATAGTCCATAGAAACGGAAAAACCAAAGAGGGTAATCCAATTTATTTGGACCAACAAGCTATTTTTAATATGTTTGTAGATATTAAAAAATTTGCAAATGAGCTTCAGGAAATCGTCAACAAAAATGCCTAACAAGTTGCTGCACGTGGACTTGATACAGTTGTCGCGCTTTTTGCTAAAACAAAATGCGGCAAAAACAGCACCAACTTACTCGTCGGTGAGCAAGGTGTTACCCATAGAAGTTTTAATTCGAGACTCTCTAATTCGAGCTAAAGTCTAACTCGAAAATGTCCAAAAATTAGCTAGTGAATCAGACTTTCCTAGTCTGGTTCATAGGGTAACATCCAGTAATAGATATCAACTAATTACTCTTCAAACGGTATAAAAAACGCTACCGCAAAAAAGCAAATTCCTATAGCATCATTTATACCAATTGACACGGATGTGGCAGCGGCCAAGTCCGGCAAGCGATTTATGCCCTGAAAACAGCACAGCGCATAAATACTAAGACGTTAGCTTTTTGTAGGGATGACAATGTCAACAACAGCATCATTAAAGTGTAAGTATTGTGGAAAATATAATGAAGTCGACGCGTGTTTTTTTGATGACTTTATGACCAGCAATGAAATTAATCTTTCATTTCATTGCGGAATATGTGGTAAAAATAACATTTATAGCAATCTCACACAGTCAGAACTGGAAGAAATAATTAATCCTTCAAGTGAATTAGAAAGACAGGCGGAATTCTTAGGTATCTCTGCTGCAAAACTTAGTGCATATGTTTATCCTCCGGATGTAATGAAGGAGGCAGATTTAGATAGAAGAAAAATTCGTGGTTTGTCTATAAAAGAGTACCTAAAATCATGTCGTCAGAGTGTAGTGGTCAAGTAAAATTGGCCACGGTTTTAGAGTCATTCCAATATAAACGTTCTGACTCATTTGGCGTTAACCCACCATTATATTGATGGGGTCTGGTCTCACTGTAATATCCAGTGATGTAATTTGTGATCTCTTTATCTGCTTCTGTAAAATTCCCATAACCACTGGCGGGTATCCACTCAGATTTCAAACTTCTAAAGAAACGCTCCATTGGTGCGTTATCCCAACAATTCCCGCGACGA
>NZ_JAKKRH010000086.1:0-6730 GCF_025654465.1 Shewanella sp. SM101 | reverse complement strand
ATTTCGCTATTGCGATCATTGCTTTCAGTCTTGGGTACTCCATTGCATATTTTGATGCAATGGAGGTTATGGCTAATTTTCAAAGTCTTTGCAAATCGCCTTTTTCTTTTAACTAGGGGTTTCTATGCCGTCACTCTGGGGTTACATAATTAAGCCAGCTCTTTTGGGCGCATCAATATTTGCTATTGGTTTAGTCGTTATTGTTTTGCTATTTAGTCCTAACTAAAACTGCGCACAATATATATTATGTTAAATATAATCTGTCTATCAATTAATACATCGACACACCTGTGTTCGTGGCCACTCAGAATGAGATTTCGCGGCAGACTGAGATTTGCTTTTTTCCGCCAGAAATTTTCTGGGCCATCTTACCTGCTCTTATTTGAGTATTGGTACGATTAACTAAGTTTGGTGCTTGGGGACTAGATGATGGTTTGTTGCTATTTGCTGGTAAATGGAAAATGCAGTTTTTATGTCGCGTCGCTACGTGAATTCTTTAGAGTGTTGGCTGGCATAGCCCTCAATTATTTACGTAGCAACGCGTTCTTTTTGACTGGTATCAATATTGACAATCTTCATAGGTCAATTGCAGACTGATGGCGTTCAAGTAAATATCTTGGAAATTTCGGCTAAATGACTTTGTAGTCCGTTTATGCCGACTAACTGATAAATATATACATCGTCTGCCTGGGACTCATTTGATAATTGTTCAGCACTTAAGGAATGCTTTGCGCTGGTGATGATGAGCCAGTCCATGTTTGGCCCACCGATGGCAATACTGGTTGGATTGGTTACGGGTAATGTCAGAGTAAGATCAACTTGGCCGTTGGGACGATAACGCACCACTTGGCCGCCACCCCATTGAGCGTTCCAAATATATCCAACGGCATCGACTTCAGAACCATCAGGGAAAATCATTTGCTCTGTTGTGACAAATGAACGCTTATTGCTGACTGATGCAGTGTTTGGATCAAAATCATATTGAAAGATTTTATGTTTTGGTGAGTCGGCATGGTACATAGTCAGTCCATCTGGACTCCAGCAGAGTCCATTTGAAATGCTGATGTTCTCGCACACTTTTAAGCATTGGCCTTGATGAACTATGCAGTAAAGTGCCGCATCACAACTTGAATAAGAGGGTTCGCCGGGATTCTGGAAATTTCCGCCAAATCTAACTTAATTAATTGTTATTATTAAACATTGACTAACTTTACATTTTTGGCGCGTTGGGCAAATTTAGCCGACTTCGTAAACAAAGCGCTTACCATCAACGCCTGCTCTTATCTTAGAAATGAACTCGATTAGGACCACACCATCTAACGCTGCAGAAAATAGATCTGGTGAATTACGGGCAATTTTCATAATGCTATCGGCAAATCGATTATCATTAGTTATCTGCCACCAATCCATCAGTAATTGGAGCCTCGTTGAATTCGAGGCATCGTTATATTCAAGCGATTCTGGTTCATCTGTTTTCCGCCTCCAAGTTGGGCGCGTTTCAATCATTCCCACTCAGTTTGATCAGAGCGCAGCGTAGGTACGTCCGCCAACAGCCATTGGTTAGGTAGACACTCACCAAAGTCATGACTTAGACCCCAGAAGATAATCTACCGTTGCTGACATAACGAGGCCACCGTCTTGCTATAATGCCTCTAGTTTGCACCTGAGGACACCATAGCCCTTTCCGGCCTTTGGCGGACTCTTTCCTACGGCTGTGACACGAACGCTCAGTTGGTTAGGAAGGGTAACTGGACGATGCCAGCGGACACTCTCCATACCTGATACTCCTGTCATGGAGGTGTGGACGAGAAAACCATCGACAACGATAGAAGCCGTTAACGAGATGGTATGCAAGCCGCTACACTTACCGATTACATCGAGCACTCCCTGGAGCAGTTATCTTACGTTAACTTCGATATAAATAGCCCTCCCCCCCTGAAGGCCAAACTTAGCTAGAGGTAAATTACCGGATGCTTATGGTTAGGCTACGACTCCTTACGACACTAAGCCTTAGTGCCACAAGCTTTTAAGTAGCCATCGATAACACTCACGCCAATTTGACGTTCTGAAAAACATTCAAGCTGTAATTTTGTCAGGCTGTGCCGTCATTTGTACCGTAACTTAGGTAGCTAACATATTTTGGTGTAATGACATGAATTCTTTGTACTCATCACAACAGCTAGAAAGGTGACTAGCAGTGCCATCACCAATGATCTTTCCCTTCGACATAAACAGTACTCGGTCCGCATTCGCAATCGTATTTAGGCGATGCGCTATGGTCAAAGTTAGAGAACCGTGGCTGGCCGCTGCAATTGCGCTTTGGATTTGATGTTCATTCTTCACATCAAGTGAATTGGTGGCCTCATCGAGCAGTAACACATCTGCGCTTTTGTACAAGGCTCGCGCCAATGACAATCGCTGTTTCTCACCACCAGACAACTTGTTTGCACCATCACCAACTGTTGTATTCCATGCGTGAGGTAAGCGATTAATAAAATCTAGACATTCCGCTTTTCGAGCCGCTGTTTCAATTTTGCTTGAAAAATTGACCTCTTTCCCGAACGATATATTTTCAAGAATCGTTCCATCTAAAATAAAATGCTCTTGCAGCACAACCGAAAATCGTTCGCGGAGCATTGCACTAGATAGATCATTAATATTAACGCCGTTTACCAAAATCTCACCGGATGTCGGCAAATAGATTTTTAGTAGCAATTTGAATAAGGTTGACTTTCCTGCCCCAGAGTTACCAATTAGTGCGATATTTTCACCAATAGTAAAAGTTACAGATACATCGTCTAATGCTTTTTCAGTTGTATTCGGATAGGTAAAAGAGACATTATGGAACGCAATACTAACGACATTTTCAATAGGCGAAAGAAGGCTCTCCAGGCGAGTAGCTTGAGCGGACATAAGAAGTTTATTGATACGAGCCATCGAACTTTGCGTCCGTTTATACTTGGCAAAAACTCCACTTATTGATGCAAAAGACATGGCAACCATAAGCAGCACACCCATAAAGGAAGTTAATTCGCCAATAGTCATGATTTGAAAGTTAACGAGCTCAAGGCCATATAATGCTATAGAAGCCAATCCACCAAATACCATCAAAATCAATAAACTAGACATCAAGGATTCGATACGTAAGAGGTAAGTGCTTTTCACCAAAGATAAATTGACATTGCCGTTGAATTTGTGTGTTAGGGTTGCCTCAGCATTAAAACATTTAATAACTTCTAAAGATTGAATACTTTGCGTAATTGCGCTACTCATGCGGTCATTAACTTCTTGCACATCTCTCGCATACAAACCAATTTTTTTACCGGTCAGTAATAATACAGCAAGCGCAATCGGACAGATCAATAAAGAGCACAGTAGTAACTTCCAGCTCATCATTGCCATCATGACAATGCCGACAACAATCGTCAGTCCACCACGAAGAATCTGCGACAATGAGCTACCGTAAAACTGTTTAATCACCATGGTGTCATTAGTTAACAGTGAAACGTAAAATCCGGTTTCTTTTTCACTTAAGACATAATAAGGCATCCGCATGATTTGTGCGTATAGGTCAGCTTGCAATCGACACCGAACCCGTTCTCCCAATAGCTCCATAGTGTACTTTCGTAAGCCAGTACACACACCAAGCAACACCAGAATACCTAAACTAACAGGATATATATCAATAACGTATTGATATGAGCCACTTTCAACCAGCTCTCCAAAATGGACGAAAACAAATAAGGATAGTAATGAAGAGCTAATGATGAATAGCAGCCCTACGACAAGAATCACATACTGACGTTCAAGTAAACTGATGGTCGTAACTTGCTTGCTATACATCTACAGCTCCTTTGAGCATATTGTTCAAATACCACTGAAACCAAGACTGGGTACCTTGTTCAAACTGGCTAAGTCGACCAGAAGGGTATGGTTTACTCATCGCACTACTGCCTACATTTAAGTAGGCACCGATATCCTCCCCGGCTATGTGTTCAATTGAACTTCTTAATTGCGGCAATCTCACGCTCATAGCCTCATCGGCAATAATCTCTGGAAGGCCCAAAATATGGTAATGAGCACGGGTATAGAGTCGCTCTACAATCTCGAGCTCTATCCAGATAACAAAATCTGGTGTCAAACCGATCAGCAGCATCGGATACAACTGAAAGTTACAAGTATTTGCAGCAGTATTTTTAAGATTGAACCGGGGCTGGGGAAAAAAAGTCCGTTCAGCATCAAAGGAGGGATAATTTGAAGCATTAAATTGTTCAGTGGCTCGCCAGTGGCTCCGCTTAAAATCAATACTATCGTATATAGAATCTTTGTGCGTCCCTATCACATGATAAGATTCGCCAAAATTATCGATAACACTCTTCCAGTTGAACGCTCCTTCGAAAGTAATTTTGTCAGCTAAGGGGACCAACTCAGATAAACGGTAATCCTGCAATTCGGCATTGACGCTGTCGGTATTAAACATCTCGATATCGGCATCACCAGATAAGTTGACAAAAATCCAGCCTTGCCAAACCAAGCAGCCGTATCGATGCAACCCTTGGCAGTCTTTTTTCTCCATAAACGGCGCGCCAATTAAACTCCCATCAATCGAGAATTTCCAAGCATGGTATGGACAACGATGATGCTTGCCGACGCCGACGCCATCGGCAATCACTGCACCTCGGTGGGGGCATATGGCAGAATATGAATAAAACTGATTAGCCTTATCTAACGCAATAATCACTTTATGATTGAGTATATTATAAGTTTTATAAGAGTAAGCCGTTTCAAAATCACTCACTCTAGCCAACGCTACCCAGTGCTTCTCCAAATAGGCTGTTTCCAGCTCAAATACATTTGTGTCAAAGTAGAATCGACGATCTAAAGCGTACCCTGATTTTAGCCGTTGTTTAGCTGTTTTAAGCCAATCCATAATTTTACCCATTTATACATAGAGACAAAAAAAGGAGAGGTACGCTCTCCTTAGCAACTAAACAGTTAGTGTCAAATTATTGCTCGAATTGGTGACCCCAAGTCCAGTTAGTAATCTCGTGCTTAGGCAGATTTTTCATTCTTTCTAACGACTGACAAGTTAGGACAAGCTTAGCATCTGATTTAACTAAACCAGCAAGTAATTTCGCTTGAGACAGTTGTTGTTCAATATTTTGATCACTTAACGTTTCGTTATTTTTTTCAATAGTTAACATAGTATTTCCTTTTTATTGAGTGTAATTCCCTAACAGACTACCTGTGAGAATTATGGTATACAGAAACTAAGGACGTGATAGCCCAAACTCTCTATATTTTTGCTCCATCAAGTTAAACAGAGGCGCGACTCCACAGCACAAATATTCATCCTCTTCCTTGAATTTATTCTTAAGGTTAACAAGACGATCATGCGGGCATCCCCCTTGACATAGGTGATACCAATTGCACTGTTTCATGCGTGTTTGTGCCGACTCAGCTTCCTGTAAGCCGACTTGATGGTAATCTGATTTATCCAGTAATTGCCCGAGTCCTACTTTGGTGACATCACCGTGTCGAGAGTCTTTATCTCCGACATACTTGTCGCACGGTGCGATCACACCATTTGACTCCAAGGTAAAGATTTCCGTTGAACAATTACCGCTCCAATAACAATTTGTCGTTGTAGTCTCTCGCTGTTCAATAACGTCAAGCAAATCAGTAAAAATGCGCACGGTAATCGTCTCTCTATAATGCGCAAACCACTCTTGGTAGATTTCGCACAGAAAGACAATAAAATCGTCGTAATTCACAAACGCTTTTCCTAAGGTGCAAGGCGCCTGACTGTTATCGGGAACTAAGTTAAGAAAATCAATATTATAAAAACCAATTTCATCAAAATATTGTAATAGCTTGGCTGCAGGTATGGCTCTAACTTTTTCATCCACCACGACCAATCCACCAAAACTAATACCATGCGCTCTCAATTGACTTATGCCATGCGCGACCTTGGCCGATGTGCCTTTGCCATGTCGATCGAGTCGGCGGAGGTCATGAACTTCTGGAGGGCCATCAATACTAATGCCAATGCCCACTTTGGCTAAAGATAAAAACTCCAACCACTCTTCAGTCAGCATGGTTGCATTTGTCTGCAAAGAATTACCAATCGTGATCCCAGGACGTCTAAATTGTTGTTGCAGCCAGATAAGCTTCTTGAAATAACTCGGCGGAAGCATGGTGACTTCACCACCATGCCAAACAAAATCGTACCTAGTCACACCCTCTATGTTTAATAGGTTCTTAATCGATTCTGCTTGCGTTCTAAAACTCATAACATTACCAGGCCCTTCAGCCCAAGCATTGCAATAAGTACAGCGTAAATTACATAAACGAGTAGCTTTAACCACGACTACGGCCTTACCTGCACCGGTACTGTCCGACCGAATAGGCTTACTCGCCACATCGTAAAAAATCGCCAATTCATCTGCGTTTAAAATCGACTCAGGGGTTCCCCCTGTGTCAGGATTGTTGTCACCCCTAAATAATCATTATGTTTAAAGACAGGGTGCGGCAAAAGAGAACGATATGGCTCGGTATTCACCAGAACGTAAAGAGGCGATCCTTAAAAAATTATTACCTCCTCACAACTTAACGGTCGCAGAGGTCGCTCGGGAAGAAGGCATCGCGGTGCAAACCTTGTATCATTGGCGAGATATTGCCAGAAAAGAAGGTCGCCCCGTGCCAGGTAAAACATTAACAAACATTAACA
>NZ_JAKKRH010000085.1:0-7233 GCF_025654465.1 Shewanella sp. SM101 | reverse complement strand
CTGCGCACAATGTATAGACGGCATTATGTTGAACTGCTGCCCCTGTCATAATGCGCAAGCGACAGGGGACGGTCGTAGACCGAGTTTAATATAATCCGCATTGTGCGCGGTTTTTTGCTATCACTATTCTTTCCTTTCATTTCACTATTGCTATCAAAAATCACTTGCCGGTTTTGATTTTTGCTATCTCTTTCTCTTTTAGTTTTATCTCTTCTTCCATTCCTTTAACCCTTCTAAATTTGCTATCGTTCTCTATAATCTCTTTACCGTTTTCAATCATGTACAGCACGAATCCTGCTTTAGTCGCTTGCTCTGTAATTGACATAAGTTCCTCTAGCCTTTTTTCTTGGTCTTCTGTCACTCTAACTGTAAATGCCATGCTTATATCTCCGTGTAAGTCCATTTTCCGTTGTTGTATATCATAACGTTGTCGTAGTCGTCGTATGCCCACTTAGTTAAGTCTAGGAACTCTGCAATTTTTTCAGCTACATCTTTATCTAAAGAAAAATTAACTCCTTTCAATCCTGTTTCTAATAAAAATAATTCATCCTCTTCATTCCAATATATGCTTAAATCTTTGATTTTTGAATATATTATCATGTGTTTGCTTACAACGATTCTTGCTTCTGGAACTCCTTCGAATTCGCTTTTTTCTATCTCTAGACCGTCTATGTTTAGTGTTTCCATTTTATCCGCCTTTTGCTATCAGTTAGTGTTCGCCATTTTTGAATACAACAACATTGTCATATTCGTCATATTTCCACTTAGTTAGGTTTAGGAACTCTGCAATTTCTTCGGCTACTGCTTTTTCTAAGAACAGACTTGCTCGCTCTATGCCTGTTAATAACATGTATGATTCATCATCTTCGTTCCAGTACATGCTCATTTTTTCTATTTTTGTGTGTAATGCTAAATGCTTGCTAATTTCTATTCTTGCTTCTGCAACTCCCATAAATTCACTTTTTTCAATTACTAAACCGTCAACTTTTAGTGTTTCCATTTTATCCGCCTTTTGCTATCAGTTAGTGTTCTTTCTATGTATTAATGATAGCAAAATTACAGATATAGTCAAGCAAAATGATAGCAAAATAATAAAATATTTTGCAAAATGCTATCTTTTTTGGGGATTATTAAGGGGATTTATCCCCTTGATGGGAGCGGAGCGGGGCGCTTTTGCGGGAACGTATAGCGCCTCCGTCTGTCATCGTTTGATTTTGTAACAGCTTCAAAATCGCTGACATTCGTCCTGCCAAGCCGCTTTTTTTACTTTTAGCGACTGCCAAGCTTCATTTGTATACATCAATCAAAGCCCGAAGGGCTGAGTCCACATACTTTAACAGTGGACTCTACTCTCATTTTGAGAGTTTCGCTAAAACTATACCGATTTCAACTTTTCTTTATCCTTCAAATCCTTCACCGCATCTTTTAGATAGTTATCAATTAGATAGTGAACTATTACCGAAGGTTTCACTGGCTTTCTTGTCGCGATAGTAATTTCTACAGCGGCATCCTGCAAAGCTGTCTTTCTGTCTCCATTGATAGCTACCGTTGTGTCATTTCTCTTTGTCATTTTTGCAGATTTCTCCAGTTATACCTCATGACAATATACAACATTTAATAAATTTCTTTCATCCGTGTTTACATGTAATAAATCTTGGCATATAGTTCGTCCATTGTTATTTTAATCGTGTATACATGTAATGATTGATTTGTTCCGCATTGAGATACCATTCCATCAAGATTACGTTATCGGTGACACGGTTTCAGACCGCATTTCCGGCATCGTTTGCTTGAAAGAATGTCTTATGCGGGGCGTTCGTATCGAAGCGGGCAACGTGATTTACAACGATGGTCAGTTTGATTATGAAACACTGCGCCATCCTTACGAATCTATCCCTTCTAGCTGGTCAACACTGAGTTTTAAAATTCATGCAGGCGGCCCTACTTACTGGCCTTTTGTTGAAATTAAAGCTAGTCCAGCAAAGCTACTCCAAGGTCATAACGTTTTCGGCTCTGATGATGCCAGATTGTGCGTAGAGGCTCTTGTTACAACATTTTCCGTTGGCATGCCTCGCTTATCTGAAATGCTTGATTTTTACAGCGCCCAGATAAAGCAAATCGACTGCACTTTTACCGCTCACTTATCGAGCGAAAGTGAAGCCAGAAATGCTATTCACGCCCTTAGAAATCTTTCGTCCGGTCAGACACGCTCAAGCAAATCATCACACGATACTACTGCCTACTGGGGCACAAAAAATTCTAATGGCGGCAAAGCAGCATCCCGCCATAAGCAACTAAAAGCGTACTTAAAACATTTCGAGCTACAGCAAGCAATTAAAGACACGCAAGACAAATTTAAGCGAACCAAGGCAGACGTATACCAACGCCAGCTTGAAGCAATGCAAAGCCCAGAGGTTTTGGCTTTCGCTAACAATTCACTCCGCTTTGAAGCATCTATCATGCCTCGCATGTTAAAGCGTCTCGGCTTCCCTGTTCGGGTCGGTGATTTTGTTCAGCATTGTGAAGATATGGCCAAGCGTCACTGCCCAATTCAATACATGTGGTGGCATGCGTGGGAAGACATATTTAAAACGTTCGAGGGTAATCAAGTGAACATATATAACGATGACGAAGTTAGAGATGCTCTCAGAGCGAATTATCAAACCGTTTCTTCAAAGGGTAAGGTTAGCTACGCCAAGGCCGATAGGTTGTTTCGCTTTGTTCGTAGCCTGAAAAATGAGGGCTGGGATGAGGTTAAGGCTACCACTCCAGAACCTACTTTTTATCGCGTCCTTTCAGAAATCAACAAGGTAATCCCTCGCGCTTACTTACAGAATTTGCAGGCTCACGCAGCCTCAAATGTCGTGCCGCTAATCAGAATGATTAACGTCGACTTTACCAAGCAACATCCGCAGAACTGGCAAGAGCCAAAACCACTATACAAGCAATTTAGAGAAGGCTTACGTGCTGTAAGCTAAGGAAAAAATCATGTTAAAAATCGAATTAGATGCTCAAAACTGCCAGCTTCAAAAAAAGACATTTGAAGCTAAAGAGGGTAAACCCGCTCGCACTATCTATTGGCAAGTTGGCTATATGTACACAGGCGGCCGCTATCCAGTTGAAGTGCAAATCCCTTTGGCTGAGGGCGTTCCTGCATATCCCGCTGGTATCTATTTTATGCATCCAATTAGTTTTCAGGCTAATAAATTTAATAAGCCTGAAATCAACCCTTTTGAAGTGACTCTCGCGCCTTGGTCTGAGCTTGATTCTCTTCTTGGCCGAAAATCCGCATAAGGATAATTAGTCATGGATGACTTAATAGGTTTTTGGTTTTGTTCATGCTGTAAACAGGTTTATCACTCTGATATTCATCAGCCTGTTAATCAGTTCGGTAATGATTTATTTGAATGCGCTCTCTGTGATGTTGTTAATCACGAAAGCACATTAAGCGAGGCACCATGCCTTATTTAAACGAATTACTTTTAGCTTTGCTCATTGTTATTCCATTCGCTATCGGATGGGGGAATGGTGAATCATGGAAATAGAATTAACTTTTTGGCAATCAATTAATATTGATTTCCTAATGGAATTAGTTGGGCTTGGTTTGTTCAGCTATGCGCTCGGATATGCAATCGGCTACAAAATGTATGCATTTAGATTGTTTGTCCATACTTCAACCTAAAGGGGTGTTAAATATGAAAATCCGCAATATGTGTAAAAAATATGGTTCAAAAATCGCATTAGGCTCTACTGCATTCTTAGGTTCTATCGCTGTCGCTCATGCTGAATCAGATGGTGCCTCTGCTGTATTTACTGCGTTAGGCGCTAAAGTTACTGCGTATGAAGGTTATGCGTGGACATTAGTCGGTGTCGTTTTCACCGCTGTTATTGCAATTAAGTTGTTTAAGAAATTCGCTAACAAAGCGACCTAATAAGGGGTTCTGTCATGAAAGGGCTGTTTTTAGCTTTTGGGCTGATAGCAGCCCTTTTTATTTCAAATAATGTGCAAGCGAGTATTTATGATACTGCTACTTATCAAGCGCCTAAATCGACCTCGACTCAAGTGGGTGAATGTAAACATCTTTATGGTGGTATTGGTACTGTTTTAAATATGACTTTAGATTCTTGTATTTCTTCTGCTTCATCCTCTTTTCTTTCTTCTAAACCTGATATTCCAGTTGTTGGTTCTATTTATGACACTGTTTCAGGTACAACTCACACATTGAAATTCAATTATAAATATCCTCAAGGTAGTTCTGGTACTATAGTTGCTGGTTACTGGAGTTATCCCAAAGATATATCATCTTTATCTTGCCCTCCTGATAACTACCCTAATTACACGTTCGAGCGTGATACAAATAACGACGGTAAAATTGACCAATGTTATGACCCGCGTGAGCTAGATAATGTCTCTAAATGCTCCGATTTGTTTAATTCAGGCTCCATGCTTTCAACGGGCAATAATATTGCTCCATTAGTTTGTAAAGAGTTCGAAGACGGTTCTCGCTGTGCGTTCTCTCGTGTCAACCAAGGCACAACACCTTATTACCAACCGAATCTTGAAGTCGGCTGTTTTGGTGATGGCAATCCCATCCCTAAATATGAGCCTAGCCCCAATGACCCACAGCCGCAGCCTGAACAATGCGTTCCATATGCTGGCGGCTACGCTTGCGCGGCTGACCCCAAGAACTACTGTTCAAGTGAGTTTGAATGTGTTGACGGCTGCGGTTATTTTAATAAGCAGTTTATTTGTTTTCGCGATGAACAATGCACTGGCGCTTCATGCTCTCCCGCGCCTGTCGACTGCACAACCGTTCCTGATGCTCCCGTTTGTAAAGACCAGGCGACAACGCCTCAACCTAGTTTCTGTGAGAAGAATCCCACAGTTCAAAGTTGTCAAAGCGGTTCTAATTTCTGTAAAAAAAACCCGTTAGCCCCTAGCTGTCAATTGGGTGGTGATAATGGCGGTGGTACAGGTGGCGGTGGTGTGGGCGGTGGCGGTTCTGATTTTACTCTCGATTATGAAAAGTTAATCAGCGGCATGAAAGATGCTGCTAAATCTTTGATAGATGAATCACCAATTCCTGAAAATTCAGAAATGGACAAATCACTTGATGACGAAAACAAAGCCATTAAGTCAGATTATGATAACTTTTTAGAAAATGGCGTTTTCAATGAAATTAAATCAACTTCACAAAGAACAATTTTCTCTAGTTTAGAAAACATTTTTCCTAGCGGCTCTTCAAATTGTTCATTCGATTTTGGTGAGTTCAATATAGAAATTTGCTCATCTGCTGAGAAAATACGCTCTCTCTTATATTGGGTTTTTGCAATTTTAACGCTAATATATTTGAGGCATTTATTCTATTCAACTATTCCAACTAATAGGTAAATAAAATGGTTCCTGCATTACTTGGTATCCCAGCCGTTGTTGCATTAATCCAGCGTATTGTTACTGCTGTAATGATTTATTTTGCAACTAAGCGCGTTTTAAAAATTGGTTTCGCGTTAACTTTTATCGGGTTGTTTAGCGCGGGTCTTACTGAGCTTTATGATAAATTCGAGGGCTGGGCAGGGGAGTTGTTAGTATCTGCACCTCCTGAACTTGCTGCCGCTGGTCTTTTTTTGCCTTCTAACACTGGTCTTTGTGTCAGTATTATTCTTTCTGCTGAGGCTTTCTGTGCCATGTTTACTATTGGCGGTTATATTCTTGAGAAACAATGGGAGGTTGTAAAATAATGGCCGTTTATGTGGTTACAGGTAAACTAGGTTCTGGCAAAACACTTGTTGCTGTTTCGCGTATTCAAGAATATTTAAATCAGGGGCGCATGGTCGCAACTAATTTAAATTTAAATTTGGAATATTTAATTAATCCATTCGCTAAAAATAGTCGCGTAATACGTGTAAGCGATAGGCCAACTGCTGAGGAGTTGGACGCTCTGCCGACTCCATACGAGGGCGATTATTCTGAAAATAAAAGCGGTCTTTTAGTTTTCGATGAATGCGCCACTTGGTTTAACTCTAGAACGTGGAATGATAAAGGGCGCACTGGTTTAATCAATTGGCTGTTACACGCTAGAAAATTAGGCTGGGATATTATTTTCATCATTCAAAACGTCTCAATGATGGACAATCAAGCCCGGGAGGGCTTTGCGGAGCATGTTGTTCATTGTCGACGTTTAGATAGATTGTCTATTCCATTCGTCACATGGTTTTTTAGGATGGGCGGTCTTAATGTTCGCCCACCAAAATTACACTGGGGCATTGTTAAATATGGCTCCAGTGATTCTTCTCCAGTCATTGAAAAATGGGTTTATACAGGCACAGCCCTTTATAACGCATACGACACGCGGCAAGTTTTTTCAGAGGGTTCTTGCGGTATGCATTCAATGTTACCGCCTAACACTATCTACGGGAGATATACCAATGCACGCGAACATACCAAGCGTCGATTTAACGGTTCCGTCAATAAACTACTCGGCAATGCTCAACCTCGCGCGGCCTTTTTTATTGGCCTGCTCTTGGCTTCTGTAGCATGGTACTTGATTCCATCCAATACCGTAGCAGCCACAGAACAGGGGCAGGCCAAACCACAATCAGAAACAAAAGCCGATACAAAATCACAACCAACTTCACCGCTTGAAGGCGTTTCAATTACAGCTAGTGTTAAGGGTACTAATTCGTTTCTTTACGTTTTTCAGCGTGGTGATGATGTGTTTTATCCTGAGCACCTCGATTACCAAGTTAGATTTATTTCTGAATGTAAAGCGGCTCTCATTCGTGGTAAATCCGTTGACTATGTTACCTGTGCGCCTTTTGTATCTTCGAGTGAAGCGCCACAGCCCCTTGAGGGAGCTGCGGCGCCACGAGAAGATCATGACGCAATAATCGCTAGTAATGTATCATCTAACAAATCAGATACACTCACAGCCAGCAACTAACCTAAACGGGGTAATCATGGACTTTGATAAAATCGTCTCAAAATATTGGCCTCATTTCGCTATTGCGATCATTGCTTTCAGTCTTGGGTACTCCATTGCATATTTTGATGCAATGGAGGTTATGGCTAATTTTCAAAGTCTTTGCAAATCGCCTTTTTCTTTTAACTAGGGGTTTCTATGCCGTCACTCTGGGGTTACATAATTAAGCCAGCTCTTTTGGGCGCATCAATATTTGCTATTGGTTTAGTCGTTATTGTTTTGCTATTTAGTCCTAACTAAAACTGCGCACAAT
>NZ_JAKKRH010000084.1:0-8625 GCF_025654465.1 Shewanella sp. SM101 | reverse complement strand
GTTCAATGCCTGTTGTGGCTAGTTGGTTTACACGCACAGCAACAGGGCTGGGATAAGCATTTTCAGGCCAATACCATTGGGCATCGAACGGTACTCTCAACGATTCGCTTGGGATTGGAGGTACTCAGGCGGCCTGATTATCAAATCACGGAGAAAGAATTGCTGGCGGCCTGGGTATTATTCGCCAATCAGTTGCTCAAATATGGCTATGCTATGGCTGATTTATGAGGGGATCCTTCAGGACGTAATGGCCAAGTATATTGTCTCTTTAATCTAAGTGTTATTTATAAGTGTGATTTTATTCTTAATAATATTCCACTTAATTAAATTTATAAAAACTTAGTTGATGTTATTTTAATATGTAACTTGGCCTTAGATTTAAAACTTTGATGAATCTTTATTTTCTCAATCCATTTGTTTGTAGGTTTAATAATGTCAAAAAACCATACTATCGCACTCAGTGCTAACACCTGTTGGTATGTATATAACTTCCGTAAAAATACTATAATTTCTCTATTAAATAATGGTTATCGCGTTGTAGTTATTGCACCTGAAGACGAATATACCAAAAAAGTTCGCGATCTTGGTTGTGCGTTTATTCATGTTAAAATTGATCAGGGTGGGTCAAATCCTATTAAGGATTTAAGTACTTTGTATAGCTTTTTTAGTATATTCAAGAATAACAGAATTGATATTATTTTAAATTTTACGCCTAAAAATAATATTTATAGTACACTAGCAGCAAATTTTTTCGGAGTAAAAGCTATAAATAATATTGCAGGTTTAGGAATATTGTTTATTAATGAAAGTTGGGTTTCTAAGATCGCGCGTTTTTTGTATAGGTTAAGTCAGTCTCAAGCTGAATTCATTTTCTTTCAAAATGAAGATGATAAAACTATTTTTTCTTTAAAAAAGATAGCTCTAAATACCCCAAAAGACAGGCTGCCGGGTTCTGGTGTCGACTTGAAACGTTTTAAGGTTATACCCGCTATTGATGATGGTAAAGTTCGCTTCTTGCTTATTGCTAGAATGCTTTTCGACAAAGGAATTGGTCATTATATAGGAGCTGCTCGTTTATTACGTGAGAAGTATGGTGATAAGGTGGAGTTTCGTTTATTAGGTTTTCT
Source organism: Shewanella sp. SM101 (assembly GCF_025654465.1). Classification (NCBI taxonomy): domain Bacteria; kingdom Pseudomonadati; phylum Pseudomonadota; class Gammaproteobacteria; order Alteromonadales; family Shewanellaceae; genus Shewanella; species Shewanella sp. SM101. The sequence continues at coordinate 7,498 of NZ_JAKKRH010000084.1, read as the reverse complement.
TGATGTTAGCAACCCATCTTCTGTCTCAAAAGTGCAAATGGAGGCGTGGGTAGCTGAAGGAATAGTTGAATATTTAGGAGTATCTGATAGCGTCGAATCCGAAATCGCTGAAGTTGATTGTATGGTATTACCATCTTTCTATCGAGAAGGAGTACCTAAGTCTCTTCTAGAGGCTGGTGCGATGGGAAAACCTATTGTCACTACCGATAATGTGGGTTGTCGCGAAACCGTAGAGCATGGTGTGAATGGTTTTTTATGTGATGTACGTTCGACAGAAAGCCTTACTAAATCATTAGATAAGATGATACGTTTAACTCATGAAGAACGTTTAATGATGGGGCAAGCTAGTCGTGCCAAAATTGAACGAGAATTTGATGAAAAAATTGTATTAGATAAATATCTTGCCGTAATTAAAAAAATTTTAAAAGAGAATTAACATGAAAATTGCTGTAGCTGGTACCGGTTATGTTGGTTTATCAAACGCAATGCTTCTAGCACAAAATAATGAGGTGATTGCTATTGACATTATTCCAGAGAAAGTGGATATGCTCAATAATCAACAGTCGCCGATAGTTGATGTTGAAATTGAAGACTTTTTAGTTAATAAGTCACTTAATTTTTGTGCAACGCTGAATAAGCTGCAGGCATACCAAGATGCTCAATATATAATAATCGCAACTCCGACAGATTATGATGTAGAGACTAATTATTTTAATACATCTTCAGTTGAAACAGTCATAAAAGACGTAATGACTATTAATCCTGCAGCTGTGATGGTTATAAAATCGACTGTACCTGTTGGTTACACCAAACGCATTAAACTAGAATTGGGTTGTGATAACCTAATTTTCTCACCTGAGTTTTTGCGTGAAGGAAAGGCGCTTTACGACAATTTGTATCCTTCGAGGATCATTGTTGGTGAAAAAACTGAACGCGCTGAAGTATTTGCTAATTTACTTGTTGAAGGCGCTTTGAAGGATAATATAGAGGTTTTATTTACTGAATCCACAGAGGCTGAAGCTGTTAAATTATTTTCTAATACATTCCTAGCTATGCGAGTTGCCTATTTTAATGAGTTAGATACTTATGCTGAAACACATGGCTTAGATACTCGTCAGATTATCGACGGCGTTTGTCTAGACCCACGTATTGGTTCACATTATAACAATCCTTCTTTCGGTTACGGCGGTTATTGTTTACCAAAAGATACTAAGCAACTTCGTTCAAACTATGCCGATGTTCCTAACAGCATTATTAGTGCAATTGTTGAGTCTAACAGTACCCGTAAAGACTTTATTGCCGATTCAATTTTAAAACGTAACCCAAAGTGTGTAGGTATATATCGTTTAATTATGAAGGCTGGTTCTGATAACTTTAGAGCATCTAGCATTCAAGGGATTATGAAGCGAATTAAGGCAAAAGGTGTTGAGGTCGTCGTTTATGAGCCAGTTTTAAAGGATGAGGAGTTTTTTCACTCCAAAGTAATAAAAGATCTAAATGAGTTTAAATCTAGCTGTGATGTGATCGTCTCTAATCGTATGGTTGATGAAATCCTTGATGTTGCAGATAAGGTTTACACTCGTGATTTATTTGGCTCTGATTAATAGTTGTTCGATTTGTTAATTACATTGAGAGTTTTATGAAATATTTAGTTACAGGTGCAGCTGGTTTTATCGGTAGTGCTGTTATTGAAAAGTTAACTTTTACAGGCCATGAAGTTATCGGTGTTGATAATATTAATGATTACTACGACGTTAATTTAAAGTATACACGTTTAAAGCGAATTGAACATGAGAATTTTCGATTAATCCAACTGGATATTGCTGATAGAGACTCTGTAAAGCAATTGTTTGATGATGAACAATTTGATCTAGTCATTCATCTCGCTGCACAAGCTGGGGTTCGGTATTCGATTGAAAACCCACATGCTTACGCCGATTCAAATCTTGTTGGACACTTGAATATATTGGAAGGATGCCGTAATACAAAAGTTAAGCACCTTGTGTATGCTTCTTCTAGTTCGGTTTACGGTCTGAATGCTAAAACCCCGTTTGCTACTTCTGATAGTGTTGACCATCCCGTTTCTCTCTATGCAGCAACAAAAAAAGCAAATGAGTTGATGGCACACAGTTATTCTCATTTGTATGACATTCCTACAACGGGACTTCGTTTCTTTACTGTATACGGAAGTTGGGGGCGCCCTGATATGGCTCCATTTATCTTTACTAAAAAGATTTTAGATGGTGAAACTATCGATATTAACAACAATGGAGATATGTGGCGCGACTTTACCCATGTTGACGACATTGTTGAAGGCGTGGTTCGTATTGCCGATGTTATACCTAGCAGAAATAAGTCTTGGACTGTGGAAAATGGTTCAGCTGCTTCTAGTTCTGCTCCCTACGCTATTTACAATATTGGACATGGATCACCGATTAATTTAATGGGTTTTGTTAAAGCCATTGAGGATGAATTAGGTATTGAAGCGAAGAAAAATTTCAGAGATATGCAGCCTGGTGATGTTTACCAGACTTATGCTGAGGTTGATGATTTATTCGAAGCAACAGGTTATAAAGCTAAAGTGTCTGTTAAGGAAGGTGTTACAGAGTTCGTAAAATGGTACCGAGAGTTTTATAACAAATAGTCAAGTCTATTGGGGTGTGATTGATTTTATTTCTACAAATCAATAGCATGCTAAAGTTAGTGAGACAGTTTTGAGACACTATTTCGAGACTGTCTCACTTTCGTTCTTAAGTGCCTCTAATAGATTCTTTTATTTGTATTTTTATGGTGTCAACACCAACAGATCCTATTGGGGGTTTTTTCCTGCATTTCGCTTCGGATCAACGTGAAAGTGTCTCATTATCAAGTAACTAATTGAAAGATAAGTGATGTCATTTTTGTCCGAGATTGTTGTTGTTGTTGTTGTTGTTGTTGTTGTTGTTGTTGTTGTTGTTGTTGTTGTTGTTGTTGTTGTGAGTACCGCTTTTCAATTATCATTTTGTTTTAGACTTCAATCGAGTTCAGTATGTCGGTAAGCTTATCGTTCGTCAGTGTATTTTTAAGTTCATTTATCTGTTTATTCGTGTTTCGTAAAATGGCTAAAAAAATTGGTTTGGTTGATAAGCCTAATGAGAGAAAACACCATACTGGTCAGATCCCATTAGTGGGAGGGATCTCGGTCTTTTGTACCATGATGTTGGTTTTGTTCCTGAATTCTGAATTATTGCTAGCTCCACAATTGTATGCCGGATGTGCTTTTATCCTCGTAATTATCGGTGTGGTTGATGACCGCTATGATATTAGCTTTAAGCTGCGCTTAGTGATCCAAGCAGTGGTTTCTATTGCGATGATTGTGCTGGGGGAACGGAGTTTACATAATCTTGGCTACTTAATGGGTAGTGATGCGATACGAATCCCTGAAGTTGCTAGTTATGTGTTAACCGTGGTTGCAGTGATTGGTGCTATCAACGCGTTTAATATGGTGGATGGTATCGATGGTTTACTCGGTGGTTTAGCATCTGTCACCTTTGGTGGTTTGGGGATCCTTTTTTATTTGCACGGCATGGCCAATTTTGCACTTTTTTGTGCCTTATTAGTAACAGCCATGCTGCCTTATATCATGTTGAATTTAGGCTTTCCATTCGGTAAGCGTTTTAAAGTGTTTATGGGCGATGCTGGCAGTATTTTCATTGGTTTTACCGTGATTTGGTTGCTGATTGTGGCTAGCCAAGGTGAGCGGGCTACGGCTATTCGCCCTGTTACGGCACTTTGGTTAATTGCGTTACCCCTTATGGATATGGTGTGCATCATGATCCGCCGTATTCGTAAAGGACAATCTCCTTTTAAACCAGATCGTGAGCATTTGCATCATATCTGTCAACGTCTTGGGTTGTCATCTCATATGTCACTCTTCGTTATTTGTACTGGAGCTGGCGTTATGGCTGCAGTTGGCATTTGGTCTGAACTTGCCAAAGTGAATGAAAATATTATGTTTTTAGCATTTTTAGCCACTTTTACATTATATTTTACCGTTATAAATAACATTTGGCGGATAACCGCTTTTTTACATAGGCATCTCAATTTTACTAAACCAGTCTGAATGTTTAGGTTGCTCTAAAAATTTCTGCGGGTACTGCTTATCGAATAAAGAGTCGGCTGCTATAATCGCTTGTCATATTTTTGAAATAGTATGTTTTTAAAGTCATCTGAAATTCTGTATTTGCCTTAAGGAAGAGAGTGATGGAATACCTCATACCGCTGTTTACCGTGTTTTGTTTAACTTGCATTGCAATAAAAGTGTTGAACCCTATCGCGCAACGAGTTGGCTTAGTCGATTTACCCAATGAACGCAAGTTGCATGTCGGGGCTATCCCTTTGATTGGTGGAGTATCTATCTATTGCAGTGTGCTATTGGTTTCGAGCATTGTGATAGAGCAAAGCCAAATTTTTAACCTTTATTTGATATCCGCAGCTTTAATCCTTTTTCTTGGTGTACTAGATGATAAGTATGATCTGTCCGTTCGCGTTCGAATGGCGGCGCAGGTGATTACTGCATCTATTTTAATTTTTGGTGCAGGTCTTTACTTAACGTCCTTTGGTAACATTTTATACTTTTTTGAGTTTAAGCTTGGCTATGTCGGTATTTTTGTTACGGTTTTAGCCGTTATCGGTGCCATAAATGCATTTAATATGGTCGATGGGATTGATGGCCTAGCCGGTATGTTAAGCCTAGTGACCTTTGCTGCTTTAGCCATCCTGTTTTATTGGGCTGGTAATGATTGGTTTATGCTGCCTTTATTGTTTATTGGTGCAATTGTCGGATATTTATTGTTCAACTTAAGGTGGCCCTTTCAGTCTTTAGATAAGATCTTTATGGGTGATGCTGGCAGTATGTTGATTGGCTTAACCGTTGTTTGGTTGCTAGTGATTGGTACACAAACCGGGAGCCATCTTGTGCAAGGTGGCGCAGTATTTTCCCCTGTTACTGCATTGTATTTAATTGCTATTCCACTTATGGATATGGCGGCAATTATGTATAGAAGGGTGAAAAAGGGCATGTCACCTTTTAAGCCTGACCGTGATCATTTGCACCATATTTTTGAGCGTGCGGGTTATAACCGTAAGCAAACCTTGATTAGAATTTCCTTAGCCTCGTTTTTGCTTGCCATCATTGGTGTGGGTGCTGAGATGGTACAAGTTCCTGAATGGATAATGTTTACCGTTTTTTTGGCTATATTTGTCAGCTATAACTGGGCTTTATCGAACGTATGGCAAATTTTAACTTGGGTGCGTAAAGACTAGCTTTTAGCTAATTGATTTAATTCCATTTTTGTTTTTAAGACTTTTTAAGCCGTCATTCCGCAGCTAATTCCAGAATTTAAATAGTGTGATCTGGCGATCAGCTTTTCATAAAAACTACGACACCATCTTGACCGCGATCGACAGTTTTGATCTATTACTGCTATTTGACGGTCTCAAAATATGTCTACCCATCCTGTTATTAAACGCTTAGATCACCTTGGTCTCATTGCCGCCTTTTGTCACGAAATTGGCCTGCCACGGATGATAGATGCCGTTATCCCAAAATATTCTGACCACAATGTTTCTCATGGTGACGCGGTATTGGCCATGCTCCTAAATGGACTTGGCTTTCATAGCAGAACACTGCACATGTTCTCGGACTTTTTTAAGACCAAGCCTGTATCTAAGCTACTCGCCAAAGACATTGAAGCACACCACCTGACTGATGATGTACTAGGCCGCACATTAGATGCTCTATACGAAGCCGATGTCTCAGCGCTCTATCAGGTTATTGCTGAGCGTGTTGTTGATAAACTGGGCTTGACGACCGATTCTGTTCATCTTGATATCACTAGCTTCCACGTTGATGGTGAGTATGCACAAGATGAAAACACCAACGTGATTAAGCTTGTAAGAGGTTATAGTCGGGATCATAGGCCAGAGCTTAACCAAGTCGTGCTTGAACTCATCTGTGAAAACCAAGCAGGTATTCCTGTTTACATGCAAGCACTGAGTGGTAACACCAATGATGCCAAGGCATTCGCTGAAGTCACTAAAAGACACATACATTGCCTAAAAGCCGCGCAAAATAGTCGTTACTTTATCGCTGATGCCGCTTTGTACACCGAAGAAAGCATCTCCTCGCTAGATGAGCAAAATCAAAAATTCATTACCCGTGTCCCCATGACCATCAAGCTCGCAAAACAAGCACTACTTGCGCTAGAGCCAGAGCAATTAAGCACTATCGGTCATGGCTACTCAGGATGTTGGATAGACTCGGATTACGGAAAGGTCAATCAACGTTGGTTGCTCGTTCACAGTGAACAGGCCACCAAGCGGGAAGAAATCACTTTCTTCAAGAACTTAGAGAAAAACATAGCAAAAGAAATCAAAGCGTTGGAAAAGCTAAGTAAAAAACCATTCGCTTGTGAAGTTGACGCAGAATTAGCGTTTAACGATTTCAAGAAACAATGTGACTTACTTGGGTTTGAACAAGGCACTCTCATCAAACAGCCGACTTACTCTCATTCGGGCCGCCCAAAGACAGATGAAGCACCGACAGGATACCAATACTTTATCGAAGCCGCCCCCTTCACCGACCTAGAAAAAGTAAAACTGGCTAAGCTCAAAGTAGGCATGTTTATCCTCGCGACGAATGACACCGACAATGAAGCACTCACCATGGCGGCTCTTCTAGCACATTACAAATCGCAACAAAAAGTCGAGCGCGGCTTCCGTTTTCTAAAAAGCCCTGAGTTTTTAACCTCTTCCATCTTCTTGAAAAAGCCTGAGCGCATTGAAGCGTTGCTAATGATAATGACGTTGAGCTTGCTTGTTTACGCTAGTTTAGAACACAAAATCAGAGAACAACTCGCACAAACCGAAGCGTTCTTCCCAAGTATGGTAAAGAACAAGACGACCTCCAGACCGACGGCACGTTGGGTCTTCTTGCAATTCGAAGGCATAGATACGCTAGAGATTAACGGCCAAAGGTTCATCACTGGACTTCAAGATCACCAAACACAACTACTCAAATTACTCGGTAGATTCTATGAGGTAGTTTATTCCTAAATTAGCTGCGGAATGTCGGTTTAAGGATGAGTATGTCTAGGAAGTATTTTGGTACCGATGGTGTGCGTGGCAAGGTGGGTACATTCCCTATAACGCCTGATTTTGCGATGAAGTTAGGTTGGGCGGCTGGCACTGTGCTGGCGTCCACAGGCACTAAAGAAGTGTTGATTGGTAAAGATACCCGTATTAGTGGCTATATGCTTGAGTCGGCAATGGAGGCGGGATTTTCAGCGGCGGGTGTGAATGTGGCGTTGATTGGCCCAATGCCAACACCTGCGGTGGCGTATTTGGCGTCGACATTTCGCGCCGATGCCGGGGTGGTGATCAGTGCCTCCCACAACCCTTATTACGACAATGGGATTAAGTTTTTTTCAAACTCTGGCACTAAATTAAATGATATGAT
>NZ_JAKKRH010000083.1:0-9762 GCF_025654465.1 Shewanella sp. SM101 | reverse complement strand
GTTTATGCCCCATTATCAGTTAGACCAAATACACTACAGTTTTGAGTTTCAAATCTGTCACAATTTCCTAAATTGCATATCTATTCAACTCATTGACCTCAATCTCAAGCTAAAATAAATAAGGACATTTCTAAAGTCATTTAGGGGTCAGTTATGTGGACGAAAAAAGGCCATCGAACTGGGCAGAAAAAGCCCTTTAAGCTCGAGGATATCTGGCGTATCCGCACTAGACTCGAAATCGAAGGTAATATCATGGAGCTAGCGTTACTTAATCTCGCTATTGATTGCAAGTTACGCTCATGTGATTTACTCAGGATGAAAGTAAGGGATATTTCGTCAGGTGGTATTATCCAAAATCGTGTCCTTTATAGCCAAAGTAAAACGGGTAGAGAGGTACAATTTGAAATCACGTCACGCACGGCACAATCGTTAACCCAGTGGTTTATACACAGCCAATTAGCCATTTCAGACTATCTTTTCCCAAGTCCTCGAAAGTCGGGCAGACCAATGAGTTATAGCTGTTATTCAACAATCATTCGTCGTTGGGCATCACAACTTGGCTATGACTCTCACCTGTATGGAACTCACTCTATGCGAAGAACAAAAGCAACGTTGATCTATGCTCGAACAAAGAACATACGAGCCGTGCAGCTACTACTAGGCCATGTCAAGTTGGATAGTACCATTCGCTATCTAGGGGTAGAAATGGAAGATGCATTAAATATATCTGAAGATATAGAGTTTTGACGTTACCCGTAATAAGTCTATATACATCGGTAGGTTGTAAGGTTAGGCATGAGCAAAATGGAGAACCCTGCGCTGCAAAATAGATAGAAAATCTTATTTATAAGGTTTATATTAAACATAATTTTAATGACTTTATAAACCGAGCTATTGCTTGAGAGGATTCCATGTTTGCAGAACGCTTAGAACGAGCCCGTAAGGCTGCCGGGCTATCCATGAATGCATTAGCCAACGAGGTAGGACTGTCCGCTAACGCCATTAAAAAGTATGAACATGGTACGGCTATGCCTTCTTCTTCAAACCTATTAAAACTCGCGAAAGCGCTCGATGTGCGCACTGAGTACTTCTTTCGTCCAACGAAGGTGAAACTAGAGGGCGTAGAGTACCGCAAGCGTGCTAGTACACCAAAGAAAGTGTTAGACCGAATTAATGGCGATGTTTTAGAACAAGCTGAACGTTGGCAAGAGCTTTTAGAGTTGTATCCCGACTCAGTGAAGCCTATCCCTGAGTTTACTTTACCAAATGAGCTTCCTGAACAAATTACTAGCATAGAACAAGTTGAAGACTTAGCTATTCAAATGCGCCACGCTTGGGACCTTGGTCTAAACCCAATTCACGACATGATCGATACACTTGAAGCTAAAGGGGTGATGATCATTACCACTGATGTGGAAACAGATAAAAAATTTGATGGGTTGGCGGGGAAAATTGGCAGCACGCCTGTCGTCGTTATCTCCACGGCTCAAAGTGGTGACCGACAACGTTTCACCTTAGCCCACGAACTTGGACACTTAGTGGTGCATGGACGTTTAGTTGAAGGCCTTGACGAAGAGAAGGCCTGTAATACTTTTGCAGGCGCTTTCCTTTTACCTACTCAATCACTTATTGAACACTTGGGTGAAAAACGCCGTCATATTGAACCGCGTGAATTACTCATGCTTAAGCACGAATACGGCATTAGCATGTTGGCAGCACTGTTTCGAGCTGGGCAATGTGGAATAATTACGCCAGCGACACAGAAAAATCTGTTTATGCTGTTTAGTAAAAATGGTTGGCGAACGGAGGAGCCTGGAAAAGCTTACCCGCATGAGTCGACTTATCTACACAAGCAACTCGTTTATCGTGCGCTAGGTGAGGAGTATATTGGGGAATCAAAAGCCGCAGAGTTACTGGGAATGTCGGTTTCTAGCTTTCGTAAAGAACGAAAGTTGGAGGTGCCGACTCAAGCACAGTTAGCTCAGGAGGCTAGCCGTGCAGCAGCTGCTAATTAGTGATGCCAATATCCTCATTGACATGGCAGAAGGTGGTTTACTGGAAGCAATGTTTCAGTTGCCCTATGACTTTGCAACGCCAGATATTCTTTTTGTTGAAGAACTTGAAGAAGATCATCCCCACCTTCTGGATTTAGGGTTAGCGCTAAAAGAGGTTTCTGCAGAATCAATGATGTATGCCATGCAGCTAACGGGGACCTATACCCAAGCGAGCCGAAACGATTGTTTTGCCCTTGCTTTAGCAAAGCAAGAACAGTGTCCTTTACTGACCGGTGATATGGCACTGAGAAAAGCAGCAGAAAAAGAAGCTGCCATTGTTAAAGGCACAGTTTGGCTAGTAAGCCAACTGGTGGTTCATCAGCAAATCAATACCGAACAAGCGCGAGCAGCCTATAAGCAGATGCAAGCCAATGGCAGGCGTCTACCTTGGCATATCGCAGAACAAGCTTTAGTAGAACTAGAGCAAGTAAATTAATAATTAATAGGTTGCCCTCATAAAGTGCAATTTAGAACGATCAGGAATTCTAATAATGACAAGTTTACAACAACGTGCCGAACTTCAACGCCAAATATGGGCGATTGCCAACGATGTGCGAGGCTCAGTGGATGGCTGGGATTTTAAGCAATATGTATTGGGTACGCTGTTCTATCGGTTTATCAGTGAGAACTTTGAGCTTTACATTACTGGCGGTGATGAAAGCGTTAATTATGCTGCCATGTCTGACGATGATGAAAACATCAAGTTTGCTAAAGAAGATGCCATTAAAACCAAAGGCTATTTTCTTTACCCTAGCCAGTTGTTTAGCAATGTGGCGGCCAATGCCCATAAGAACGAAAATTTAAATACGGATTTGGCGGCGATTTTTGCTGCAATCGAAAACTCAGCCAATGGCTATGATTCAGAAAAAGACATCAAAGGCTTGTTTGCAGATTTTGATACCACTAGTAATCGTCTGGGTAATACGGTAGAGGCAAAAAACAAACGCTTGGCAGCCGTGTTAAAAGGCGTGGCAGGTTTAACCTTCGGTAATTTTGAAGGCGGTTTTGAAAATAATCAGATTGATTTATTCGGTGACGCCTACGAGTTCCTTATTTCAAACTATGCCGCAAATGCGGGCAAATCCGGTGGCGAATTTTTCACGCCTCAGCACGTCTCAAAATTGATCGCGCAACTTGCCATGCACGGCCAAACCAGCGTCAATAAAATCTATGACCCGGCGGCGGGTTCGGGCTCGTTGCTGTTACAAGCTAAAAAGCACTTTGATGCGCATATCATTGAAGATGGTTTTTTTGGCCAAGAGCTCAACCACACCACCTACAACTTGGCGCGTATGAACATGTTTTTGCACAACATTAACTACGACAAGTTTAATATTCAGTTGGGCGATACCTTAATCGAACCGCATTTTCTCGATGACAAACCCTTTGATGCGATAGTCTCTAACCCGCCTTATTCGATTAACTGGATTGGTAGCGACGACCCAACCCTAATCAACGACGATCGCTTTGCGCCCGCTGGTGTGCTCGCGCCTAAATCAAAAGCCGACTTTGCCTTTGTGCTGCATGCGCTTAGTTACTTATCAAGCAAAGGCCGAGCGGCGATTGTTTGCTTCCCAGGTATTTTCTACCGTGGTGGTGCTGAACAAAAAATTCGCCAGTACTTGGTTGATAACAACTATGTTGAAACCGTGATTTCACTGGCACCTAACCTGTTCTTTGGCACCACCATTGCCGTGAATATATTGGTGCTGTCGAAACACAAAACTGACACCACCACCCAGTTTATTGATGCCAGCGGTTTGTTTAAAAAAGAAACCAATAACAACACCCTAAGCAATGAGCACATTGAAGCCATCATGAAGGTGTTTGCCAGCAAAGAGGACGTGGATCACTTTGCCAAATCCGTTGATTTCGATGTTATCGCAGGCAACAGCTACAACCTGTCGGTCAGCAGTTATGTGGAAGCCAAAGATAATCGCGTAGTTACAAACATTACAGAGCTTAATGCAGAGCTTAAAACCACTGTCGCTAAAATTGATGCGCTTCGCAGTGATATTGATGCCATTGTTGCAAAGATTGAAGGTGAGGAGCTTGAAGCATGAATCATTTGAGTTACATGGAAAAACTGCTAGATGGGGTTGAGGTTGAGTGGAAAAAGTTAGCTGATGTTTTTCAGCTTAAAAATGGATATACACCATCAAAATCAAAAAAAGAATTCTGGGAAAATGGAACTGTTCCATGGTTTAGAATGGACGACATCCGAGAAAATGGTCAAATTCTGGATGAATCGCTACAGAAAGTCTCAGAGAGTGCAATCAAAGGTGGAAAGCTATTTCCTGAAAATTCAATAATAATTGCCACATCAGCAACTATTGGAGAGCACGCTTTGATTCGTGTTCCATTTTTAGCAAATCAGAGATTTACTAATTTAAGTTTAAAGCCAGTATATAAAGACACATTTAACAACAAGTTTATTTTCTACTACTGCTTTATGTTGGCGGATTGGTGTAAAAAAAACACAACCATGTCTAGCTTTGCATCTGTTGATATGGATGGATTTAAAAAATATCCTTTCCCAATTCCATGCCCAAACAACCCAGAAAAATCGCTGGCAATACAAGCTGAAATAGTGCGTATTCTGGACGCATTTACCGCCATGACCGCCGAGCTGACCGCCGAGCTGACCGCCGAACTTAACATGCGGAAAAAACAATACAACTACTACCGCGACAAGTTGTTGAGTTTTGAAGAGGGTGAAGTTGAGTGGAGGGCTTTGAGTGAAATAGCCGAGTATTCAAAGGCTCGTATTAGTTACACAGAACTAGATGACAGCAATTACGTTGGTGTTGAAAGCTTACTTCAGAATCGAGCTGGTAAAATAGACTCCACTCGAACCCCTGATAGTGGAAATCTTACACAATACAATCCTGATGATATCTTAATTGGGAATATACGTCCTTATTTGAAGAAGATATGGCATGCAGATCGAGTTGGCGGCACGAATGGCGATGTTCTTGTTGTTCAGACGACTGATACAGCTATAAATCCACGATATTTGTATCAAGTTTTAGCTGATGACAAGTTTTTTGAATACAACATGCAACATGCAAAAGGCGCAAAAATGCCACGAGGAAATAAGCCAAAAATCATGGAGTATTTGGTTCCTATTCCATTTGCTAGCAATAGAGAAAAATCTCTTTCGGAACAAGAACGAATCGTTACTATTCTCGACAAATTTGACACTCTAACGAGCTCCATTACCGAAGGTCTGCCCCGCGAAATCGAGCTGCGCCAGAAGCAATACGAATATTACCGAGATTTGCTGCTGAGCTTCCCTAAACCTCATTCAGATGAGGCAGCTTAATGGCCTACCAACCACCTTTTACCATCACCAGCGATATTTTGAACTTGGTGGCACAAATCAGCCAGCAGGTGGGTGAGTTAAATGCCAGCCAGCTCAATGCCTCGCCGCAACTGCGCAAGCAAAACCGCATTAAAACCATTACCGGCACGCTGGCGATTGAAGGCAATAGCTTAACTGAAGAACAAATTACCGCCATTGTTGAGGGTAAGCCCGTGCTCGGCAGCGTGCGTGAGCTGGCCGAGGTAAAAGGCGCGATTGCCGCTTATGATGCACTGCCTGCATTCACACCCAGCGAGATTTCCGATTTACTCACGGCTCACGGTTTAATGCTGTCAGATGTTCTTGTAAATGCCGGTGAGTTTCGCAGTAAAGGCGTGGGTATCCATAAAGGTGGTGTGGTGCACCATGTTGCGCCGCCTGCCCATCAAGTATCTGGTTTAATGGCTGATTTACTCCAATGGCTTAAGCAAACAAAAGACCACCCATTGATCGCCAGTTGTGTATTTCATTACGAATTTGAGTTTATTCACCCCTTTGCCGATGGTAACGGCCGAATGGGGCGGTTATGGCAAACGCTGATTTTGTCCAAGTGGCATCCGTTGTTTCTATCCTTGCCGCTAGAAAGTGTGATTAAAGACCATCAGCAAGCCTATTATCACGCCCTTGAGCAGGCCGATAACCAAGCAGACAGTACGCCGTTTATTCATTTTATGTTGTCGGTTATTCAGCAAACGCTGGCGCAAAACGCCTCTGTAAACGCCCCTGTAAAAGAAGGTGAAAACGCCCCTGTAAATACCCTTATCAATGTAACGGGCCTTAAAACGCCTGAGGCTATTTTGGCATTACTCAGTAACACGCCCGAGCTAACCCGACAACAACTCGCTGATACCTTAAATAAAGACGTGAGAACCATTGGCCGCGCCATTAGCAAACTACAAAAAGAAGGCAGGTTAACTCGGGTAGGTTCAGATAAAACCGGCCATTGGCAAGTCACTGAATAATGCGATGCGGTGGCTATTTCCATTTTGGAAAACACCACGGCTAACAAAAAAGGATGTAAACGTATGACGACGTATAAAACGGTTGCAGAGTCCAATAATTACATTGTTTTAGATAAATACACTAAAGAATGGCAGGTTAACGAAAGCTTTCAGAGTGAAGCTGACTTAGAGCGCGAGCTTATTCAGGACTTAACTAATCAAGGTTATGAATACCTACCTGCTTTAACCACACCCGATGCCATGATGGCGAATGTGCGCAAGCAGCTACAAGCCCTTAATAAGGTCGAGTTTACCGATGCCGAATGGGCGCGCTTTTGCGAGCAATACCTGAACACACCCAGCGATAATATTCTTGATAAAACTCGCAAGGTGCACAGTGACTATATTTTCGATTTTGTCTTTGATGATGGCCACATAGAAAATATCTACCTGTTCGACAAGAAAACCATTGCTCGTAACAAAGTGCAGGTCATTAAGCAGTTTGAGCAAACGGGAAGCCATGCTAACCGTTACGATGTGACTATTTTGGTCAATGGTTTGCCTTTGGTGCAAATCGAACTGAAAAAGCGTGGTGTGGCGATCCGTGAGGCATTTAATCAAATTCATAGGTACAGCAAAGAGAGCTTTAATGCAGAGAACTCGTTGTACAAGTTCTTGCAGTTGTTTGTGATCTCTAATGGCACCGACACGCGCTATTTTGCCAATACCACCAAGCGCGACAAGAACAGCTTCGACTTTACGATGAACTGGGCGAAGTCAGACAATACGCTGATCAAAGATTTAAAAGACTTTACCGCCACCTTTTTCCAGAAAGAGACGCTGCTTGAAGTGATCTTGCGTTACTCTGTGTTTGACGTCAGCAATACCTTGCTCGTGATGCGCCCTTACCAAATTGCGGCCACTGAGCGCATTTTATGGAAGATTAAGAGCGCCTTGAACGCTAAGAATTGGAGCTCTCCTAGTAATCAAAACAAGGAAAGCGGTGGATACATTTGGCACACTACCGGTTCAGGTAAAACACTCACTAGCTTTAAAGCGGCACGTTTGGCCACCGATTTAGACTGTATCGATAAAGTCTTCTTTGTGGTGGACCGAAAAGACCTCGACTATCAGACGATGAAAGAGTATCAGCGGTTCTCACCTGATAGTGTGAACGGTTCAGACAGTACCGCAGGACTTAAGAGTAACCTGGATAAAGACGATAACAAGATTGTCGTCACCACAATCCAAAAGCTCAACAACTTAATCAAAAGCGAAAGCGATTTAGCTATATACAACAAGCAAGTTGTCTTTATTTTTGATGAGTGTCATCGAAGCCAGTTCGGTGAGGCGCAGAAAAACCTGAAGAAGAAATTCAAAAAGTACTACCAGTTTGGCTTCACAGGTACGCCCATTTTCCCAGAAAATGCACTGGGCGCAGAAACCACGGGTAGCGTGTTTGGCCAGCAGTTGCACACGTATGTGATCACCGATGCCATTCGTGATGAAAAAGTACTCAAGTTCAAAGTGGACTATAACGATGTTCGTCCGCAATTTAAGAGCATTGAGACTGAGCAGGATGATAAGAAGCTTAGTGCGGCGGAGAATAAGAAAGCCTTCTTACATCCAATGCGCATTGGTGAAATCTCGCAGTATATTCTGAGCCATTTTAACCAGAAAACACATCGAGCCTATTCTGGCGCCAAAGGGTTTAACGCCATGTTTGCGGTCAGTAGTGTTGATGCGGCGAAAGCCTACTATGAAACCTTCAAAACATTGCAGGCCGAGGCTGAGAATGGACCTACAAGTAAACCTCTGCGCATTGCAACTATCTTCTCATTTGCTGCCAATGAAGAGCAGGACGCCATTGGTGATATTTTAGATGAGAGTTTTGAAGTCAGTGCCATGAACAGCAGCGCAAAAGAGTTTTTGAGCGCCGCGATTAAAGATTACAACGCCATGTTTAAATCTAACTATGGCGTGGACAGTAATGGCTTTCAGAACTACTACCGTGACCTTGCTCAGCGCGTGAAGAATCAAGAAATAGATCTGCTCATAGTGGTGGGGATGTTTTTAACGGGCTTTGATGCGCCTACGCTTAATACCCTGTTTGTTGATAAGAATTTGCGCTATCACGGCTTGATGCAGGCATTTTCTCGCACTAACCGCATTTATGATGCGACGAAGACCTTTGGCAATATTGTTACCTTCCGTGATTTGGAGCAGGCAACCATCGATGCTATCACCTTGTTTGGTGACAAAAACACCAAAAACGTGGTGTTGGAGAAGAGCTACAAAGAATACATGGAAGGCTTTAACGATATTGCTACTGGCCAAGCTCGTCGAGGTTTTGTTGATATCGTCAAAGAGCTGCAAGAACGTTTTCCAAACCCAGAAAATATTGAAAAAGAACAAGATAAAAAAGAATTTGCCAAGCTGTTTGGTGAATACCTAAAAGCAGAAAATATTCTACAAAACTACGATGAGTTTGCTGGATTAAAAGCACTGCAAAGCTTAGATACCAGTGATGAACAAGCTGTTGAAGAGTTTAAGTCAAAGTACTATCTGGACGATGCTGACATCGAGGCAATGCAAACCATCGATATGCCGAGCGAACGTGCTATCCAAGATTATCGCTCTACCTACAACGATACCCGCGACTGGTTGCGACGCGATAAAGAAGGTCAGGATAAAGATAAGTCAACGGTAGACTGGGACGATGTGGTCTTTGAAATTGATTTGCTTAAATCGCAAGAAATCAACCTCGATTACATTCTTGAACTGATTTTTGATCACAATAAGAAGAACAAGAGCAAAGAAGGCTTGATTGAAGAAGTTCGTCGTATGATCCGCGGTAGCCTTGGCAATAGAGCGAAAGAGAGCTTGGTGGTTGATTTTATTAACCAGACAAACCTAGATGAGATCAATGACAAAGCCAGCATTATCGACGCTTTCTTCAAATTCGCCCAGGCGGAGCAGAAGCGCGAAGCCGATGCCATTATTGCCTCTGAAAAGCTCAATATCGATGCTGCCAAACGCTATATTGCGTCATCACTCAAACGTGAGTACGCCTCTGAAAATGGCACAGCACTTAATGAGGCACTGCCCAAACTTAGCCCATTGAACCCACAGTACCGAACCCAGAAGCAAACGGTTTTTCAGAAAATTGCCGCTTTTGTTGAAAAATTCAAAGGTGTGGGTGGGCAGTTGTAGTGATATGAAGAGCTCTTTTCACGTAGTTAATGCTTGATGAAAAGAGCTCGATATTTTTAAATTAGTGCTGTTTTTTTTCGAGATAGCAGATATGAATATTCAAATTAGTTTAATTATTATGCATTTTCTGGATAGGTCATTGGCCCACAAATGGAGCTAATAAATAAAGCTACTAAATGATTTCTGTCCA
>NZ_JAKKRH010000082.1:0-10995 GCF_025654465.1 Shewanella sp. SM101 | reverse complement strand
AGGCCAGTCAGCCCATGGGTTAAATAGGCGGTGACCCAGCGATTGACACTGGTTCTACTGACCTTAAGCATGCTTGCGATGGCGGTACGAGAATGACCTTCAGTGAAATGGAGTAAGGCAAGATAGCGCATACGTTTGCGTGCACTTTTCTCCGATTTTACTAAGGCTGCGATGTGGGGATGATTCATATTTTGTATGATTAAAAACTGATGACCAATTAGATCACATAATTAATATAATTGGTATAATATCTGTCTTCTGGTGCTTTTCAGAGAAGCCATCCAGAAAATGTACTTAGTGTGAGATCACGTCATAAAGTAAAACGCCCACTATAGAGTGGGCGTTGTTATTTTTAGGCTTTTATTTAGATCACCTGATGTTTAGCTCAAGCGTTTCAGTTCATAGAGCAAATCAAGCGCCTGTTTTGGCGTTAAGTTATCGGGATTAATGCTACTTAATTTAGTTAAAGCTGGATTTTCAACCGGTTCAGGTAAAGCGAGTAAGCTTTGAATGGGCGTCCTCGTTCCTTCTGGTTGGTGATCGCGACTCTCCAATTGCTGCAATTTATGTTTCGCTGCTTTAATCACTTTGTTTGGCACGCCAGCAAGCGCCGCAACTTGTAAGCCGTAGCTTTTACTGGCGGCGCCTTCTTGTACCGCATGCATAAAGGCGATGGTATCTTCATGCTCAATGGCATCAAGGTGCACGTTATACACGCCTGTCATTAGCTCAGGCAATTGAGTTAATTCAAAATAATGGGTGGCGAATAGGGTCATAGCTCCGACTTGCTGGGCTAAATATTCCGCCGCCGACCAAGCTAGTGATAAACCATCATAGGTGGATGTTCCACGGCCGATTTCATCCATTAACACTAAACTACTGGCAGTGGCATTGTGCAGGATGTTGGCAGTTTCAGTCATTTCTACCATAAAGGTTGAGCGGCCAGAGGCCAGATCGTCTGATGCGCCAATACGGGTAAAGATGCGATCAATCGGGCCAATCAGGGCGCGATCTGCTGGAACAAAACAGCCAATGTGGGCCATCAGTGTAATCAAGGCGACTTGACGCATATAGGTCGATTTACCGCCCATGTTGGGTCCGGTGACAATCAACATACGTCTTTGATTGTGCAAGGTCACTGGGTTAGCGATAAACGGCGTTTGGCTAACACGCTCCACCACTGGGTGGCGACCAGCCTCTATCTGTACTCCGATATCTTGGCTCAGCTCTGGACAAGTGTAGCCTAAGGTTTCGGCACGCTCGGCAAAGTTACTCAGTACATCAAGCTCAGCCGCTGCTCTAGCAAAAGCCTGTAATTCATGCAATTTGGGCAGAATAAGATCGAACAACTGTTCCCATAACTGCTTTTCGAGTGCCAGCGCTTTACCTTGGCTCGAGAGGACTTTTTCTTCGTATTCCTTAAGTTCGGGCGTGATATAACGCTCCATATTCTTAAGTGTTTGGCGTCGTTGATAATTGAGCGGTACTTGTGAGGATTGCAGACGGCTCACTTCGATGTAATAGCCGTGTACGCGGTTATAGCCAACTTTAAGTGTATTGATGCCAGTACGTTCTTTTTCTCTGGCTTCAAGTTGTACTAAGTAATCACTCGCTCCTTCGCTCAGACCGCGCCATTCATCTAGTTCGCTGTTGTAGCCTTCACGGATCACCCCGCCATCGCGGATAAGCATAGGTGGATTATCGACTATCGCGCGCTCAAGTAGGGCTTGCTCAGCGGGGAACTCACCTAAGTGTTGGCGCAACTGGGTCGTGTGCGGTGCGCTCAGTGTACTTAAACTCAGTTGTAATTCAGGCAATAAGCCCAGAGCTTGACGTAAACGTGCAAAGTCCCTTGGACGGGCAGTGCGCAGGGCTAACCTTGCCATGATACGTTCGATATCGCCAAGTGCCTTTAACTGCTCATGCAAACCTTCATGGGCTGCGGTATCGAGGAGTTCAGTCACCGCCTGTTGGCGCGCCTTGATTTGCTTAGGATCTCGCAGCGGCTGATGGATCCAGCGTTGTAACATACGGCTGCCCATAGGCGTTGCCGTATTATCTAATACTGCCGCTAAGGTATTATCGCGGCCACCGGCAAGGTTTTGAGTTAATTCTAAATTACGGCGAGTTGCCGCATCGAGTACTATGCTATCGGTTTGATTGAAGCGGATAATGGCATTGATATGGGGCAGTGCCGTGCGCTGTGTGTCTTTGACATATTGCATCAAGCAACCCGCAGCCTGCAGTGATAAACGTGCATCTGCGATACCAAAACCATGCAAGTCTTTCGTGCCAAACTGGGCCAGTAGTAACTTGATACTCGTATCGTAATCAAATTCCCACTCGGGGCGACGGCGTTTGCCTTTAAAACCGTTAAGTAGACCTAGTTCGCCAAAGTCTTCACTGTAGAGAATTTCAACGGGATTAGTGCGTTGCAATTCTGCTTCTAATGACTCTCGCGTGTCGAGCTCTGCAATCACAAAACGTCCGGATGAAACATCTAATGTGGCATAACCAAAACCGACTTTACCTTGATAAACCGCGGCTAACAGATTGTCTTGGCGTTCTTGTAGCAACGCTTCGTCGGTTAAGGTGCCTGGTGTGACAATTCGCACCACTTTACGTTCTACGGGCCCTTTAGATGTCGCGGGGTCGCCAATTTGTTCGCAAATCGCAACTGATTGACCAATTTGAACTAATTTTGCAAGATAGCCTTCCACAGCATGGTAAGGAAGTCCCGCCATCGGAATAGGATCGCCACCACTTTTACCGCGCGCAGTGAGTGAAATGCCTAATAGCTCAGAAGCGCGTTTAGCATCGTCATAAAACAACTCGTAGAAGTCACCCATGCGATAAAACAGCAACATATCGTGATGTTCTGCTTTCATCGTCAAGTACTGACGCATCATAGGAGTATGTTTTTCTAAATCATCGGTATCAATTACATTCATTAAATCGTTATCGTCCGTTGTGACTGCCTAAAGGCGATACAGTTTGTGTGGTTAAGGGTGATTAAGCGCTATGGAAGCGGAAGACTGCTGTACAATTTTCAGCTAAAAAGACCACGCAAAATTTGTTGCGCCAATCTTAGCAATAATTTAGCGAAAATTGAGCCCTTAACGATGGATATTGATCAAAGGGAGCTATTATCTGATTTGATATTCGCTAAAACCTTGGCCATATTAAAAATCCTATCAGCTAAAAATAATTCAGTCACAGGTCTTGATACTGTATGATTGTACAGTATACTAGTCAGCAGAATTAAGACAAAAAGCGCGGCTTTTTGAATTACCCGTTTGTAAATTAAATATCACTTTTGACAGCTTAATGCTTGTCTTGATGAGGGAACAGGAATGAAGGTCGATCCAAATAAAGAGAAAGCACTTGCTGCGGTATTGATCCAAATTGAGAAACAATTTGGTAAAGGCTCCATCATGAAGCTGGGCGAAGATCGCTCTATGGATGTTGAGACCATTTCTACCGGTTCTCTGTCTCTGGACGTTGCTTTAGGTGCTGGCGGTTTGCCAATGGGTCGTATAGTTGAGATCTATGGTCCTGAATCATCAGGTAAAACAACACTGACTTTAGAAGTGATTGCCGCAGCGCAACGTGAAGGCAAAACCTGTGCCTTTATCGATGCAGAGCATGCGTTAGACCCTATTTATGCTAAAAAATTGGGCGTAGATATTGATAACCTGCTGTGTTCACAACCGGATACCGGCGAGCAAGCGCTTGAGATTTGTGATGCTTTAACTCGCTCAGGCGCTGTTGACGTTATCGTAGTCGACTCCGTGGCGGCATTAACGCCTAAAGCTGAAATCGAAGGCGAAATTGGTGATTCTCACATGGGCCTAGCGGCGCGTATGATGAGCCAAGCCATGCGTAAACTTGCGGGTAACTTAAAGCAATCTAACACCTTACTTATCTTCATCAACCAAATTCGGATGAAAATTGGTGTGATGTTCGGTAACCCAGAAACTACAACCGGTGGTAACGCGCTGAAGTTTTATGCTTCTGTTCGTTTAGACATTCGCCGCACTGGTGCCATTAAAGACGGCGATGAAGTTGTCGGTAACGAAACTCGCGTTAAAGTGGTGAAAAACAAGGTTGCAGCGCCGTTTAAGCAGGCTGAGTTCCAAATCCTTTATGGCCAAGGTATTAACCGTACTGGTGAGTTAGTAGACTTAGGCGTAGCCCATAAGTTGATTGAAAAAGCGGGCGCTTGGTACAGCTATAAAGGCGATAAAATCGGCCAAGGTCGTGCTAATGCTGGCAAATATCTGACTGAAAACCCAGCTATTGCTGCTGAAATTGACAAGACGCTACGTGAGTTGCTTTTGAGTAATCCGAGTGCCTTGGCTGCCAAAGCTGATGATAGTACTGAGGACAATATTGATTTAGAGACAGGCGAAGTATTCTGAGTCAGTCAGCCCATCAAATTGCGGTCGCGCTGTTAGCGCGCCGCGATTATTCCCGTTTACAAATCCGCGATAAATTGCTCGAAAAAGGTTTCGAAATTAACGATATCGAACCTGTACTCGATGCTTGCGAATCCTCCGGTTTTATTAATGATGCTCGTTATGCCGAACTGTTAGTGCGAAGCCACATCAGTCGAGGCCACGGTGCAATACGCATCCGCCAAGCAATCGCACAGAAAGGCTTATCTAAAGACTGTATTGAAGCCGCTTTGGTTAATTGTGATTGTGACTGGTTTGAGCTAGCAAAAGATAAAGCCACCAAAAAATACGGCATTCCCCGTGTGACAGAAGTGAAGGGCTCTAAAGCTCGGGATCTCATCGCAAAGGAAAAGGCCAAACGAGTGCGTTTTTTAATGGGCCAAGGCTTTAGCTACGATCAAATCACTTACGCACTAGATTCAGATCCCAATGATCTCGATGAAGATTATTAAATTTGGAGCTAAGACTGTAAAAGTTCATCTAAATATCATCAATGGGTATTGTCAATTTCATACTTCACATTAGACTCACTTGCTTAAATATTGTCCGTGCCGCGATAAACTTACGCCGTCTTTATTTGTGCTTTATCCTGTCGTTTTGCTTCTAGTGACTCTGGTGTGGGCGATTCACGCTAAAATATTAAATTCCTGATGTGTATATCACCAATCAAGACTGGTCGTCCTTCCTTAGTCTGCTTATAATGCTGGGCAAATAGAAATACGGCTAGCCTAAGGCGTAGCTGGTAATGCTTACCCAATTCAGGATGATTTCATGTATCAAACTACAGCAGAGCTCAGAAGCGCTTTCCTCGAATTTTTCCGCAGCAATGGTCATCAAGTTGTGGACAGTAGTTCATTAGTGCCAGGCAACGATCCCACACTTTTATTTACCAATGCAGGCATGAACCAGTTCAAGGACGTGTTTCTTGGCATGGACAAACGCAATTATACGCGTGCGACCACTGCTCAACGTTGTGTACGCGCTGGTGGTAAACATAACGATTTGGATAACGTTGGCTACACAGCACGTCATCACACCTTTTTCGAAATGCTAGGTAACTTCAGTTTTGGAGATTATTTCAAAGAAGAAGCGATTCGTTTGGGCTGGACTTTTTTAACTGAAACCTTAAAGCTGCCGAAGGAACGTCTGTGCGTCACTATTTATCAGACAGATGATGAAGCCTTTGAAATCTGGAATAAAAAAATTGGTGTCGCTGCCGAGAACATCATACGTATCGGTGACAATAAAGGTGCTGCATTTGCGTCAGATAACTTCTGGCAAATGGGTGATACCGGTCCTTGTGGTCCATGTACTGAGATTTTTTATGATCATGGTGATCATATTTGGGGCGGACGTCCTGGCAGTCCTGAAGAAGATGGTGATCGTTTCATCGAAATCTGGAACATCGTTTTCATGCAGTACAACCGTCAAGCATCGGGTGAAATGTTACCTTTGCCTAAGCCCTCGGTTGATACAGGCATGGGGATTGAGCGTATTGCTGCGATTATGCAGGGCGTACATTCTAACTACGAAATCGATATTTTCCGTACTTTGATTGCTAAAGCCGCAGAGGTCATTGGTGTTAGTGACTTATCTGAAAAGTCGCTGCGAGTCATTGCCGATCATATCCGTTCATGTGCATTTTTAATTGCCGATGGCGTTATGCCGTCGAACGAAGGCCGTGGTTATGTGCTGCGCCGTATTATTCGCCGCGCTGTTCGCCATGGTAACAAGTTAGGTGCGACCGAAGCTTTCTTCTACAAGCTGGTTCCGTCTTTGATTGCGGTGATGGGCGATGCAGCAAAAGGGTTAGCTGAGACTCAATCGATTGTTGAAAAGGCACTGAAAGCGGAAGAAGAGCAATTTGCCCGTACGCTTGAACGTGGTTTAGGTATTTTAGATACGGCCTTAAACGAGTTGAAAGGTGACACCTTAGACGGCGAAACCGTATTTAAGCTGTATGACACCTATGGCTTCCCAATGGATTTGACCGCTGACGTATGTCGCGAGCGCAACATCATTGTCGATGAAGCAGGTTTCGAAGTCGCCATGGCTGAACAACGTAGCCGCGCACAAGCTGCCGGTAACTTTGGTGCAGATTATAACGCTGCGCTGAAAATTGATGCTGAAACTGCATTCAGTGGTTATACCGAATTAGCGGGTCAAGCTAAGGTCACCGCGATTTATCAAAATGGTGAGTCAGTGACGGCGATCAAAGCGGGTGATGAAGCCGTTGTCGTACTCGATGTAACACCTTTCTACGCGGAATCTGGCGGTCAAGTCGGCGATAAAGGCCAATTGGTTGCGAATGGTATTGAGTTTACGGTAAACGATACGCAAAAGTATGGTCAAGCAACGGGCCATCAAGGTGTTTTGGCTACAGGTAGCTTGAGCGTTGGCCAAGTTATTGAAGCGAAAGTGGACAAAAAACTGCGTCACCGTACTCAGTTAAACCATTCTGTTACGCATTTACTGCATGCCGCACTGCGTCAAGTGCTCGGTACTCATGTCTCGCAAAAAGGTTCTTTGGTTGATCCTGAGCGCTTACGTTTTGACTTCTCCCATTTCGAAGGCGTAAAAGCTGCTGAATTAAAAGAAGTTGAAGAATTAGTTAACACTCAAATTCGTCGTAACCATGAACTTAAAACCGCTGAAATGGGCATAGATGAAGCTAAAGAGAAAGGCGCTATGGCACTTTTTGGTGAGAAATATGATTCACAAGTGCGTGTTGTGACTATGGGCGATTTCTCTATCGAATTGTGTGGCGGTACCCATGTGGGTCGCACTGGCGATATCGGCTTATTTAAAATCACCTCTGAAGCAGGTATTGCTGCGGGTGTACGTCGCATCGAAGCCGTGACTGGCGCTGCAGCTATGGCTTATGTGGCGCAGCAACAAGCTGAACTGGAAGAAGCTGCAGCCTTATTGAAAGGCGATGCCAACTCAGTGGTGGCTAAGTTAAAAGCGCAGCTCGATAAGATGAAGCAACTCGAAAAAGAAATGGCGCAGTTGAAAGATAAGCTAGCGGCGGCAGCGAGTGCTGATTTAGTGGGGGATGCCGTTGTAGTTAATGGCGTTAACGTACTGATCAAAAAATTAGACGGCGTTGAGGCAAGTTCATTACGTGGCTTGCAAGATGAATTAAAACAGAAATTGAAATCGGCCATTATCGTTCTTGGTACCGCGCAGGAAGGGAAAGTTAACCTGATCGCGGGTGTGAGTAACGATCTGATCGGTAAAGTCAAAGCGGGTGAGCTAGTCGCTATGGTCGCTGCACAAGTGGGCGGTAAAGGCGGTGGTCGTCCTGATATGGCTCAAGCGGGCGGTAGCCAGCCAGAAAATCTGGATGCGGCATTGGCTCAAGTATTACCTTGGATTACTGAGCGTCTAGCTTAAGAGGTTGCTGTGCCCCAAAAACGAAAGCTTAGTGGTAGCAAGCTTTTTGTGAAAAAGTTCGGCGGCACTTCGGTGGGTTCTATTGAACGTATCGAAGCGGTCGCTGAGCAGATTACAAAGTCAGCTCACAATGGTGAGCAGCAAGTTTTAGTCTTATCCGCGATGGCGGGTGAGACGAATCGCCTGTTTGCACTTGCAGCACAAATTAATCCGCGGGCCTCGGCGCGCGAGTTAGACATGTTAGTGTCAACGGGTGAGCAAGTGAGTATTGCTTTGATGTCGATGGCGCTACAACGTCGCGGCATAAAAGCGAAATCCCTTACGGGCGATCAAGTGCAAATTCATACAAATAGTCAATTTGGCCGCGCCAGTATCGAGCGAGTGGATACTGAATATTTGCAGTCTTTGCTTGCCGATGGTGTTGTGCCGATCGTTGCAGGGTTTCAGGGCATCGATCCTCAAGGCGAAGTGACCACCTTAGGACGCGGTGGTTCAGATACCACAGCAGTAGCCTTAGCGGCAGCGTTAGAAGCCGATGAATGCCAGATTTTTACCGATGTGGCTGGGGTATTTACCACAGATCCTAATATTGATAGCAGTGCACGTCGCCTCGATGTGATTGGGTTTGATGTGATGCTCGAAATGGCAAAACTCGGCGCTAAAGTATTGCATCCCGATTCTGTTGAATACGCCGAGCGTTTTCGCGTACCGCTGCGAGTATTGTCGAGCTTTGAAGCTGGGCAGGGGACGTTAATCCAATTTGGCGACGAGTCGGAATTAACGATTGCCTCGTTAGTGCAAGGTATCGCGATTAATAAGGCGCTGGCAACGCTGACGATAGAAGGGCTGTTTACCACCAGTGAACGCTATCAAGCGTTGTTAGGCTGTTTAACGCGATTGGAAATCGATGTGGAATTTATTTCTCCATTGAGGATCCATGAGGATGATCCTTCGGGTCGCGTCAGTTTTATGCTCGCTGAAGCTAAGGTCGATACTCTGCTTAATGAGCTCGAAGGCTTAAGTGAAAGCCTTGCTCTCGGGCCATTGATTATCGAACGTCAACGTGCAAAAGTATCTTTAGTTGGCAAAGGTTTACAGGCAAAAATGGGATTATTGACTAAGATGTTAGAAGTCTTGGGTAATGAAACTATTCATGCTAAGTTACTCACGACGTCAGAGAGTAAATTATCAACCGTTATCGATGAAAGGGACTTACACAAGGCGGTTCGGGCGTTACATCACGCTTTCGAGCTAAATAAGGTGTAATTAAATAACCGTTTGAGTATTGAATACTATTAATTTGTACTAAGCTGACCTTATAATAAGCCCATCTACCGGATGAGTGCCGTGTGTAAGCTGAATTAAGAAATAAAGGAGCTATCGAATGCTGATTTTGACTCGTCGTGTTGGCGAAACACTGATGATTGGTGATGAAGTCACAGTTACAGTGCTAGGGGTAAAAGGCAATCAAGTGCGTATTGGTGTGAATGCACCAAAAGAGGTTTCTGTTCATCGCGAAGAAATCTACCAACGCATTCAATCTGAAAAATCAGGTACACCATCGGAAGGTGGTAACTTTTAGTACCTTGTTTTGGCAAGCGTACTACGGCAACAGAAGAGTCAGTTTTTTAACTGGCTTTTTTATTTTTTAGACCGAAAGATTGGCGTAAATCAATACATTGGCTTGATATAACAGCAATGTGATTAAAAACAGTTCAAATGGAATCTGTTTCGGAAAAAGGGTTTGACTTATTTTCGTCAAACAGTAATATGTGCGCCAAGAAAACGGAGAGGTGGCCGAGTGGCCGAAGGCGCTCCCCTGCTAAGGGAGTATGGGCTTTAACTCCCATCGAGGGTTCGAATCCCTCCTTCTCCGCCATTTCTTAAAGATAGAAAACAGTGCGCGTGTAGCTCAGCTGGATAGAGTACCTGGCTACGAACCAGGCGGTCGGAGGTTCGACTCCTTCCACGCGCACCATTTTTTATTAGTGTTTGATGTAAAAGTAAATTCAGATACAAGTCGCGCGTGTAGCTCAGCTGGATAGAGTACCTGGCTACGAACCAGGCGGTCGGAGGTTCGACTCCTTCCACGCGCACCATCTCTGCATTAGTTAATCTTTAACTCATCAGTTTTGAATTTCATAAGAAATTTTGTAGATAATTGCTTATAGCAAAGAGTTAAAATGCGCGTGTAGCTCAGCTGGATAGAGTACCTGGCTACGAACCAGGCGGTCGGAGGTTCGACTCCTTCCACGCGCACCAATTTAGATTAATATGATTTAAATCATATTAATGTTTTACCGTTTGACATGCGCGTGTAGCTCAGCTGGATAGAGTACCTGGCTACGAACCAGGCGGTCGGAGGTTCGACTCCTTCCACGCGCACCAATTTAAATTAATATGATTTAGTTCGTATTAGTGTTTTACCGTTTAACATGCGCGTGTAGCTCAGCTGGATAGAGTACCTGGCTACGAACCAGGCGGTCGGAGGTTCGACTCCTTCCACGCGCACCAATATAGTTAACGAGATACGTCTTGTTGATTTAAAGCGTTAAACGCGGAGAGGTGGCCGAGTGGCCGAAGGCGCTCCCCTGCTAAGGGAGTATGGGCTTTAACTCCCATCGAGGGTTCGAATCCCTCCTTCTCCGCCATTCTATTCTCTTAGTCGAGGGGAATAGAATAAAGTTGCGAGATAAAAGTGCTTATCCTAGACTCAATATTGATTGGATCTGTTAGAAGTACAAAAACGAGTTTGCGCGTGTAGCTCAGCTGGATAGAGTACCTGGCTACGAACCAGGCGGTCGGAGGTTCGACTCCTTCCACGCGCACCATATAGATAAGCCCTGCAAGCAATTGCAGGGCTTTTTTATTCTTTGCATGATTAGTTTTGGTTTAATACCAATTATATTAATTATGTGATCTAATTGGTCATCAGTTTTTAATCATACAAAATATGAATCATCCCCACATCGCAGCCTTAGTAAAATCGGAGAAAAGTGCACGCAAACGTATGCGCTATCTTGCCTTACTCCATTTCACTGAAGGTCATTCTCGTACCGCCATCGCAAGCATGCTTAAGGTCAGTAGAACCAGTGTCAATCGCTGGGTCACCGCCTATTTAACCCATGGGCTGACTGGCCTT
>NZ_JAKKRH010000081.1:11307-14175 GCF_025654465.1 Shewanella sp. SM101 | reverse complement strand
GTCGTCGCGGGAATTGTTGGGATAACGCACCAATGGAGCGTTTCTTTAGAAGTTTGAAATCTGAGTGGATACCCGCCAGTGGTTATGGGAATTTTACAGAAGCAGATAAAGAGATCACAAATTACATCACTGGATATTACAGTGAGACCAGACCCCATCAATATAATGGTGGGTTAACGCCAAATGAGTCAGAACGTTTATATTGGAATGACTCTAAAACCGTGGCCAATTTTACTTGACCACTACACTTAGGCAGTTACGGCATCCACAGTCATGATCATCTGTGGTGGCAATACTAACGCTTTTTGCAGTTATTTAAGCATGGTACCTTGCTGGCGATTAGTTGAGTTACGCGATTGAGCGGATCACTGTAATGGATTGTTTGATATCAGCGCGTCATTAAGCGTAAGGTGATCGGGTAACATGTCTGCAGCTGAATAGAGACGGTCCAATAACCAGTCGAACCAAAGTAACGCCCACAAACAGCGAACTATCAGATAAAATCGGCAATACACTGCACATTACAGTATCCGACCTGCAACCCACGTTTCCAATACATCAGCCAGTTTAATGAGTTGTTCTTGATGCTTGGATTTGTTTTTCGCTAGGTTTTGGATATTCAATAACTTCCATCTCACCGCAGGTAGTGCCGCGACGCTCGGTTCATCAAACAATGACCAATCAGGCTGACCCTGTTTAAAGGATAATAAAAAGTCTCTGTCTTTTGCAGTAAAGTGATGCTGCAACGCTATCAGCATTTCTGAGCGAGTTAAAATCAGCTCATCGAGTTTAATCGGCTTTGTCGTCATTCCATTGAATTCAGTTTGAAAGCTTTCATCAAGCGGTTTCCAGCGTGGAGACATCACTTCATTAATAGGCCTTGGATGGCTAAGTGTATAAGTGAGAAAGCCGACCAAAATCTCTCGACTGATCCCCTCTTCCGCCAGCAGCATTTTCACATCGAAAAGATCCCTTGGGTGCTGTCTATCCATCGCTGCACATAACTTACCACCGTATAGATCAGGCAGGCTTACAACGGGGATCTCTGCATACCCAAATTCTTCTTCAACTAACTCAACGACTGGCATTAATACCGCTTTGTGTAGCGTACCTCTCGCAACAGGAGAGACTTCAATTTTTATTGTGACTCTATCACTTGTCACGACAACCCTGAGCTCATCATATTTATTGTCTTGAAATACTGCACTAAGGTTCGGTTGTAGATTGATCTGCGCAGTCAAACGACCAAGCGCTTCCTTCACACTTTGTAGCGCTTGTTCCCTTGGCTCCAAAGGAAGATAAGCCAAATCGATATCGACCGATAAGCGTGGGAAGTTGCGCACAAATAGGTTGATAGCCGTACCGCCCTTTAGGGCAAATACCTTCTCTTGGGCGACGAGCGGCAGCATCCGAATAAGCAAGGTCACTTGCTGGTAGTATATCGATGACTTATTCATATTGATTTTCTTCTGTCTTAATAAACGATGCCGGCACTGTTATTTGATACCGCCCATCGTAACGGCCATGAGCCACCACCTGACGCTTTCCCACGCCTAGCGTGATTTGCTGCTCATCTAGCCTTTTGCTCCACTGATGTTGATAGTAGTGGCCTAAAAAGAGAAATACGCGATTAGCTTGTACGGCTTCACTTCGATTCAGTATTGACTGTATTTTACGTGGACTGAGATTCACTAACCCTTGAAACAGCTCCGCGGCATGCTCAAAACTGATATGTTTGCCAATGGCATTGACGACCTCATAGGCTGCAAGCTCCGCACAACTTGCCTTAACTTCCCTATTGTTCACCCCTATAGTAATAAAGTCTTTTTCCAACGTTTGGGTCAGCTTGCTACTGGTATAGAAAAGCCAATTTTGCTCCTCCAATTCGCGGAACCACTTTGGTAACGCCTGCTTACTTTGACAGCCAACCCAAACTTGCTCGCTGCTTAGTTGAAGATAATGACTAAGCCCTTGATGCGTTAAGCTACTGACTCCCGCAAGGTGTACAGGAAGCTTTAGCTGCTCATTCACAGCCTTGAGCGCTTCAACCCAATGAGGCTGTAACTTACCTGTTGACTCAGGACGAACGTAAACCCCCGCACTTATCTTGTACAACCAACCACTCTGCACATATTTTCTCACCAAAGATGAGCTGATCTCATTTTGTGTCAACCACGACTGAAGCACTACCGCACCAGGGCTCGTATGATTAATCAGCCAGTTTATTTTTGATGACATAGTTGCACCATAAGTACCAAAATACAGAGTAAATTAAACCGACTATAGAAGCGAAGTTTATTAATTGCAAATTATTAGTACCTAAAGTGCACTTTTAACGTAAATTATAAACTCGCTGAATGAGAGGGAGGCCGCCGTTGTTCCACGGTTAAATACAATCGGTCACCATCGAGCATAAACAAATGCAATATCGTTTTTTTGCATGAGCTTAGATCAGTTCTCTAGAGATCTAACAACTCAAAACAGGGAACTAGTGGCAGGTTTTAACGGAAGACATGAATAATCTGCATAATCAAATTCAGATTAACTATTCTATTAATACAACCTCTTTTGCCTACAAACTAATCAACACGCGATATAACTAGTCGGAATGGGAATAACAGGCCATATATGGGTCTTAATCGGTTCTCGTGAGTTTGATTCATTCTAGGGCAAAAACGCCACAGAATAGCCGCAAACTGGGCTCTAGGGCGGGTTTTAGGGACTCGCGTGAATCAGGCTGGTGCAGAGTGATTTACTAGCCCATTTTTGGACATAAACGACTCAGAGCTAGGGCTCTAAAGGTGGATAGTGGGATTAGGAAAAGTATGCTGATCAATTAAAGTTTACACTGACCCCCACATATTTCTC
>NZ_JAKKRH010000081.1:0-11301 GCF_025654465.1 Shewanella sp. SM101 | reverse complement strand
TTCTCCCCCCCCCCCCGAAAGCTACGCAGACGTCCTGTCTGCGTCACGCTATTTTCTTCAACGCTCTTCAGCAGCTTCGCAGGGGAAGGTGAGCTGCTGCGGTGTCGGTGCCGACAGTTAATCCTGAAAGAGTTATGTATGTCCTATCTTTTGGTAGGTCTAAACCAAATTTGAATATATGCAACTGCCTATAGCAACAACGGCTAGAACTATCGCAATGTAAGCTGGTGCTTGTGGCATCTTGCGTTGAGCTAAGGTTTCCAGCTCGGCTTCAAGTTTAAAAATTCGTTTCTCCCGTAGCTTATCGGCAGAGGTGTTTTCTTGAATATCGCCAATCGATTTCTCAAGTTTAAGCGCTTTTAGCTCTAACCCATGCTCAAGGGTGAATAGTTTTTTACTTTGATTATCAACTTGTTGTGCCAAATTGTTTAAATTATTTTCTTTTGATTCTAGTGAAAGACGAAGTTCCTCTAGCTTAAATGTTTTTTCGCGCATTGCTTGAATAAGCTGAGAAATTTGCTCAGATTGCTCCGCATCGGTTTGACCTTTTGAATCAAGTGCTTCATATAAGGCGCCGATATTCTCCATATTTCGATCAACATTTCTGCGAAGTTCTACTTCACTTTCAACTTGAGCATGTACTTGCTTGTACAGTGTCAGCACTGCTGTCTCAACATGTTTTGCATTCTCATCCAACGAACCATCATTCCGATCGAGCAGCAGTAGTTTATTTTGCTGATCCGCAATCTTTTTATCTAAGGCACCTAAAAAACCTTCTTGAACAACACTTTTATGCTGTGCAAGTTCAATCAAGAATTTAACCACCTCTTGCGTAACCTTTACGTTTGCACCTAGACCTTTAATAATACTTGCAAGCTCTTTGTCCGACTTCCCTGAGATACCGGAAACAAAAGCTTTGAAGTGACCTTTCTGTTCAACACTTTTCGCTCTATCGGTCAACTCTTCAGTAGTTTTAAGCGAGTTTTCAATTTGATCGAGCATCCCTAATAAATCACAGACACTTTTTTCAACAAGTTCACCCGATTTCGCTTCTTGTCGTGCTACTACTACTTCATTCATTGCCCAATTCCTTTAATTGACTTAAAAAATTTCTTTTTTCAATTTTGTTTACTTCCTTAACCGGCTCTTCGAACTTAGCTGTCATGACCTTCATTTGATCCATTACACGAAGCTCAGATTGCAATAATGCGCCAGATGATTCATATAATTCTTCGTTTAAATTGTAGCTTTCAACAAGCAGAAGATAAGAAGCGCGTCGCTCCTCTAAAGCCAATTGGTGCGATAAACCAAATCCCAATATAAATTGAACTAACCCAGGCACAAATTGAGATAATATATGACTGGTTATGCCGAATCCTATTGCTGAGATAATACCTGCAATGACTCCCGTAAAAATTCCTGTATATGGAAAGATTAACCCTTCAATAACAACATCCAGAGCGTCCCATAGAACTAGAGAGCTTGAGATGACAATAGTTTCGATAATTTTATTAAGCATCTCTTCGGTGCTCATCGAATCTTTGCCTTTATAAACGTTGTATGCATTTGCTGCTAAATCAAAAATATTGCGTGCGAGATTATAAACTTGAGCAATCGTTTGGCTAACTAACCCAATAATCGCTTCAAAAATCCCTTTCAACATTTGTTCCAAATTGGTCTTTAAGTTTTTAATATCATTGAATACTGCTTGCAAAAAGCGTTTCATGCGGTCAATTGCTTTAGTTTTACCACCTTTAAAGAGATCGACCAATTCGACTTTTAGATGCTTAATCGCTGACGCGATTAGTCCCTCAATAGCTGATGCTACAGCTTGTTCACTTACTTCTTTAGCTGCCCCTGCAACCAATTCGCCATCCGAATTGAGCCCCTCTTTCATCTTTTTTGCTTCAATATTAGAGCGAGTACCTTGGTTATTCTTTAACTCTTCTTTGCTATTGATCAGCTCGTCTTTATGATTTGCAATTAAATTAGCCTCAATCGCTGCTGCTGTTTCTTTTGTGTCGGTATGAAGTACTTTAACAGTACACCCCTCTTCAAACTGGGCTGCAAGCTTATACTGTTCACCATTTTTAGCTTTTTGCTTATTTTCATTTAGATGCCCAGCACTCCAGCGTTTTTTCACTTTTTCAGCATCACCAACATAAACCGGCGAACCATGTTTATCATAAACAACGTAGACACCGGGACCATCATATGCTGAGTCTAGCCCCCTTGCCACACCACCAGACACTGTAAACTCGCTATCAAATTTAATCGTTGAAAGAGAGCTAACCCCATGGCTGAATGACTTTGTGATAACCTCTTTCCAATCGGAAGTTCTACCAGCTATATCTATAGCACTCGATGTATTCGAGGCACTTAAAATATCAGTTAGTTCTGATTTGAAATCTACAGAATTGGCATCAGGTCGGGAGTTTTTTCTGTTACGAACACCCACAACTAATTTTCGGGTTACATTATCGATGGCTTTATCAACTATTTTATTGGCAAGTGGGGAAAGGCTTTGCACTTCTGTAGACACGATGAAATCTTCCTTTTCTATTGAACATCCAAGATAAAGTATGCGTTATTGTCAGACACAGGGGGCTTCTTTCGAATATAGTTTCTTGAGTTCTCTTTCGAGAGTTGCAAATGCCACAAAAAATAAACCAAGCCACCCATTTTAAATCAACAACATAATACACTTTCCGTTTGTCTACAATTTGTAAAAGTTAAAATCATTTAAAAAAGCACCACCTATAGCCGCAGGGACAGCATCTAAGACAATAAATTGCGCTAATCCCTTCAAAAATGGTGTATTTCAGACAAGGTTTATCGTCCCATTGTGTTTGGGAGATGCTCTGCAAGGCTTTCGAAATGATATAAGCAGTTGTCAGTTAAAGTGAATGTACTGGCAGCTTGCTGCAAAATGCCGTCGTCGTTTTTCTAAGTGTTCGCAGTAATCGCTCAGTTCTTGCAAGGTTCCTACTGGACCGTGAAATAGTTTGCCAAACTCGGTAGTCTGTTTGAGCCAATTGTCATGGGGGATATTTAATCTAAAAGGCTGGACACCCACAACTCTTTTTGGTTTTTATAAATACACTGAACGCTATTGAGGGATCCATTGTTATATTTATCGACAGGTATACTCGGGAATTAACGAGATTAAGTACTTGTATAGAAGTGACCGTTGGCGGCAAGGTCGCTCATTCACATCCATGTGATCGCGACATTCGTACATCCTTTTACATCAGATGCAGCCGTCGAGCCCTCAGGGATGAGTTTATGGCGTGTCACTGGAATGCAAGTACTTAATCTTTTAGCGGATCTGCAAAGAGGTAGCGAGAGATCGGGCGGACATGACTTCTAGAGTGAAAGTAACCTCATCACATTAGCTTTTCTATGGACACAGCTTTATTCGCCTTACTTGCATTTTTAACTTTGAAACAAGCTTTGGGGCAGATTTGAGCCAGCCTAGGGGAACCAGTTTGCACGCCATTGATTAACTCGACTATTCGGGGTTAACCTTACCTTCAGTTACAAGCTCATCGCAACGTAACCTAGCTATAGCTTTACGTTCTCCCCTGTCTTTAATAGCGGTGAACTGGGAATACATGGCATCAACACAACCGTCGTATGTTTTCAAACTATCGTCAATAAATAACGACCATGCGACATATCCTATTATCGCGGTGAGAATAATTTTCTTCACCATAATTCCAACCTGTAATTAGCTGTGTTTGACCAATGTCTACTCTTTGAGAGATGTTCCCTCGACACCAGATATTGAAACACATTAATGGTATGAGGAAAAGTAAGTCAAATGAAGTTCTACTGAACTAAGTGTGCAATCGCCCTTAACATTAAAAGGGGCAAAGGCACGTTAACCCGATTTGGACAGATGCGAGATTACACTGAGTTTTGCCGTGCTTTAGCCTTCTTTTGATTGGCGATGATCCAGTTAAATACATCTTGCTTATTTGCTGGGCTGTAGTAGCTAAGATGGGGAACCGCCGCAACAAATGTATGTACACCATTGATGTCACAGTGGAATCCACGACAATTCCACTGTCCATGCAAAGATGGTTGAGGTGGTACTTCATCCCCTTTCAAAAATAAGGCTTTCAAAAACGCATAGGCAGAAATTTTATCGATGCCATAAGTAAGAATTAAACTTGGCTGAATGATTTTCAAAACTGCCTCATGTACAGGCCAACACAACCCAGCCAATCCAAAACACAAATCAGCAGCACTACGTGATGTTTTGAATATGATGTTGGATGCACACACCGTTCTTGGATCATCAATATCAATCCCTTTCAATAACTCAATAACACGTTTCTGAAGAGGCGCACCACACTTAGGATACTTAGATTGCCCGTTTTCCCAACTCTCATCATAGAAAGAGTTTTCATTTCGTTTCAGCATACGCTGAAGATGACTTCGAATCGTGTATGGTACGCCTGTATCTGGATTCGTTTGCCCACTACCACCTGGGTTTAAACCCAACAAGTAAACATCACCTTTTCTTAACGTTTCATGGGAGCTATAAACTACTTCCCCAATGTCGTCCAAGATGTGTTTGAGTGTGTTCTCAGCGAAGATTGGGAGTTGTTCTTTTTCAACCATGTTAGGCACTTCCTAATTAATATTCACTAGTGTCAAAGACACTTTGTGCCATAACAAAAAGTAGATCAACTAGCATGTGTCACAATGTGTGTTTCTTGTTGCTCTAAAGTCACATTAAGGAATAAACCTGTAAATCCATCTACTGCCAGATATCAACACTTTATCTCGGGCAGACAATGCCACTTGGTTGTGTATTGTGGGGTGAGCAACTCGCGGCGCATGGCCCATTTTTGCTCGATACCTTGGGCAGCAATGAATAAAGTGTCTGTGCCGTAACGTTGATTGATGCAATCAAGAGTCTTCATTAACGCGGGCTTGGCTTTTGAGACATTGAATAAATCTAACTGGCCATGCTGGGTACTGACCAAATCGATCAGGCCTACACCGACTTTATAATAACGTACGCCTGCACGGAAAAGTTGAGATGCTGCTTGTGTCATACCTTGAGTGAGTTCAATGCTGCAATCGGTGGCACAAGCAAAGTGCACTAAGGTTTTAAAGCCTGTAGGGCGTTCATCGTAGGGGGAGTTGCTGGCAAACAACAACATGGTTTTACAGCTAGAACCTTGCTTACGCGCTTTCGCTGCGGCAATCGCCACATGTTTACTTAAGGCTTGCAGTAAATCCTCATACTCGGTAATACGCTCGCCCACACTACGAGTCGAGAATATTTGCTTCTTATCCGCCCTCGCCTCGTCCCACACTTTGCACGCTTGCCCATTGAGTTCACGCACAGTGCGTTCTATTTCAATACTAAATTGCTTTCGCGCTAAACCTGCAGGGATTTTGGCTAAGTCATAGGCGGTTTTTACGTTCATCAATTCAAGTTTTTTGCTTATCCTGCGCCCAATGCCCCAGACGTCATTCACATTCATTGATTGTAAAATTGAAATCCGGTCTTGTTCATTATCGATAACACACACCCCCTGATAGCCAGGTAACTTCTTTGCCGCGTGATTGGCCGCTTTAGCCAGTGTGAGTGTTGAGCCGATACCGACACAAACCGGTAAACGTGTCTCTTTCCAAACCGCTTTTCGAATCAACTGGCCTTGGGTTTGTAAGCACTTAATGGCGGGGTAACAATTTTTAAAGGAGAGAAAGCTTTCATCAATCGAATAGACATGCTGCTCTGGTGCAAATCGGCCAATGATATTCATCATCTTTGCAGATAAATCGGCATAGAGCTCATAGTTACTTGAACAAACAATGACACCTAATTTCGTGCACAGGTCTTTGACTTGAAAGTATGGTGCAAACTTAGGAACGCCCCGTTCTTTCGCTTGCTTGTTTGCCGCTACAATGCAGCCATCATTGTTGCTCAACACAATCATTGGCTTACCACGCCAATCAGGTCTAAAAACCTGCTCGGCGCTGCAATAGAAACTGTTGGCGTCTACCAAGGCAAACATCAGATGTCCGCTAATAATGGACTTTGGCGATGACAACGAATTGAACGAATAACAACACCTTCAATCGTAAAATTATCGTAGTCGTGAATAGGCTGAGGTTGGTGCTGTTCATTCGATGACAGCAGCATGCGATGCGTTTTATCAAGGATTTTACATACAAATTCACCGTTGAAATTGGCAACAATCACATCACCATGACGCGCGGTTTCCTGGCGGTCAACAATCAGTAAATCGCCATAAAAAATGCCCACGCCCTGCATTGAGTCACCTTTTGCGACACCAATAAAAGTCGCGCTGGGATGCACAACTAACAGCTCATCAAGGCTGAGACCCAGCTGACTATATTCAGCTGCAGGGCTTTCGAAGCCAGTAATACCGGCACTGGCATAGATGGAGATAATACGCATAGTCAACACCACTGTTTTTATATACAGTGATTATAGGCGTTGTTAGGTAACTGGCAAGAATTATTGTGATGTTTCGATGTAACACCATTGGTTCTTTTCTTTATCAAACCCCACGTCATAATTCACCGCGGTGGAGGCGTTTTTAGTTGAGTTTTTCTATAGATCTACACTTGGGGAATCCAGAGCAACCCCAAAATTGTTTCCCATTATTCTCACCACGCTTAGTTTCACGCAGAACCATTTCTGAACCACAACGCGAACATAGCTTTACTGGCTCTTTTGATGCGACCAGCTCTTTAATATGCTTTCGATGCTTAAAGTCTGTAACAACACCTCTTTTAAGTTTAGTATTATTTATAATATCAATGAGTTGAATGTACTCTGCATCCGAAAAAACAGGTTGATCGATCTGCTTGATGTAGTTTAAACAGCCTCGTGCATAGGTGACATTTTCAGGCATATCCGTTTTGAACGTACTGTCACCAATGAATACTATTATTGAGTGCATTTTTGATGGGTCTATGTTTAACAATGATTCCAGCGTTTTAACATGCTTGTAATTCTGATGAAGGGGATTCTGAAACTTAGAAGAGTGACGATAGATTTTCTGAGTCCACTGTTTTTGATTTTTTGAACCAAAAATCCAACCTTTCATGTTCTTAGTTTCGATCACGAAAACACCAAACTTAGATACTACAATATGATCGATTTGGGTCGTACCATCTTCAGTTAGCAAGGTAACGTCTTTTACCAACGTATAATCTAACGTTGGCAACTGTGCCAGTAGTTTGTTTACCAGAAATTCACCGAACACACCTTTAAACCACCGACTCTTAAAAAGCGAGATGATGAATAATAAAGGTATTAAATACCAAACTTGAACTAAAGCTTCCGACAGTAATCCGAATATATCCACGGAATTTCCTTATTCAACTAACGCCCGCCACAGGGGAGACTAGATACCTCCTGCGGCCCGATTAGCTGCTTTTATTTATGTGTTAGCTGCATAATACAACCTGCCTTCCTTATAAAGGGCTTATGGTTGATGTATTAACTCAGCCTTTGCCCAAACAAGCGATTCCTCGATTACCCTCAGAAACTCTTTGCCATTAAATCCCAATGGATACAAAGAATAAGGCTCTGAAGATAAATGAACAGGTTTAACTGATGCCATAGACAATGTAATTTCTTTCTCTTGATTACATAAATAATGAGCATTGTCAGCCAATGCAATCAAAAGCTCTTCAACGCTTACTTTCATAAAACCAGCGAAATAGTCATGATCAAACTCGAGTGAAGTATCAGCAATCAAACCTTTAACTTTTGGTGTTTCAACCGTTAAACCTAAAATTTGTCTAAGTTCTTTATTTATGCCAAGATTATCCTCAAACGCTTCAACTTTTTTCCTTACCTGTATACCAGCTTTACGTAATGTACGATCCCGGTAATGAAATATCTCAGAGTGAGTTGTACGGTAGTATGTTGATTTCACTTCAATGATAAAGACAATATTATCTATGACACAAATTAAATCAATCTCACCTGCTTCAATCCCACTTGGAGTACTTGCAGTATAATTTCGTATCACATTGAAGCCACGGCCTTCGAATGCATCACCTAACTGATTTTCTATTCTTGTTGTTTCGTCTTTTAATGAACTGCGCAGATTGGCAAAACGTCGAAGATTATTCACTGCACTCAGCGAACCATACTGTGTAGACATCAACCAAGGAAGTTGAACACAATGACTGCCGATTTTAAAAACTGGTTTTTCGTAAAGTGGTTGTATCTTTTCAAACTTCGATTGGCGTAATTCAATACTGAGCTTTTTCATATCAAGGCACCAAAACTCTAAAATAGCCTCAGCAGCCTTAATGCTCCCTTTAGGTAAGTCTTTGGAAACAGTCCAACCGACAATGTTATTAACTTTCTCTTTCCATAAAGACCAAGTTATAGGAAATCGATTTTGACCTATAGCGATCCCTTTTATTGCAACCATTCCAATGGCTTTTTGCCAATCACCTAGTTGAGCATGTTCATGATAGAACGATTCAATGTTCTCTTTGAAATAAAATACGACCATGAGCTCTAAAGATAGTAAAGCTTGGAATAAATTAACGTTAAACCCGTTATCGAGCTTAACAAACTCCTGAAAACCATATAGTTTCTGTAGTTCCAACTTACTTGCTAAGGCTTTTAAGTAAGCGATTTGATTGTTGTCATGGTGTTCAACAGAACCAATCTGTACACTGGCCATTCCTGCAGTAATAAATTCTTCCATTGCTATATTAAACCAGTAACCTTTAAGAAGTTGCTGTCTGTTCCCATTACGATCCCAATTATTAATTATACCTTCACCAAAACGCTCAAATATTAACCTTCCATTTGTTACTGAAAAATGTAATGAATCGTCAAAACAAAATGGATATACGCTTTGCGACAAAAACTCATCAAGTTCGACTTGTACTTGCATCAATTGACTAAACGTATTCAGTAATGAATCTGCAGCTGTACTGTCTTCATTAGATGGGAATACTAATGGGGCATGATACGCTTTTAATGATTTACCAATTTTATTATCATTCAGATGGAAGTCAGTATCTGGTGAATGTCTTAATTTCCAATGTATTAACTCCGTAAGCGCTCTCAACTTTGAGTTTACACTTATCACACCACCGTCAAATGATATGGTTTGTTCTATTTGATATTTGAAAAAATATACAGAAGAAAATGACAAAAACTCGAATAAAGATATACCTTTAAATGGTTTGCTGTACTTTGCTATCAGCCCTATTCTATCTTCGTGAGCTTGTTGGAATTGATGACATGTCTCAATCAAACCTTCAAGTATATTTGGGTATTGGCTCGATAGCTGGTTAATTTCATGCCACTTAGTATGCTCTTTCTTAAGTACTATCTCAGATCTTCTGATCGCCGTTATGATGGTTTTTGGCGATTTCGCTAATACCATTGAGATAAACTTAGGATTAGCAGCGATGTCCTGTGCAAAATAACGGGCTAAGGCTAGGATAAAATCCTCAGATTCAAACAGATGAGGTGGGAAATCATAAATGAATGTTGAATGCCAAAAGCAGTCTTCTCGATTAACAATCGACAAGCTTTTTTTAGCAGGCTTTCTATAGAGATAAACTTCTAGGACTTGCTGGTATGCAAATTCTTCATTCTGAAAGGCTTTGAATTGCAAAAAAAGCTTTTCAAAATAATTCTGTTTACGGTCTAACATCAAGGCATCCTTTCACAATATTATTAGGTAGAGATATCAAATAATTACCTTATTCATTAGGCTTAATCTGAAAATAGACGACTCAAGTTACTTTTGTAGTTACTCCAGAATTCAGATAATAACTGGGACACTCTAATTGAGTCGTAGAAGAAGCCAACTACTGAAAGTAGTACGCTTTATCTCGCCAAAGTAAAAGAGTATCACTATGAATTATCAGCAGTTGACCGAAGCAAGACGATACCAGATTTCCGAGCTTTTTAGGCTTTTAGAACAGGGCTTTTTGTACTGGTCAACTCAAACTGGACACTTTTAATTGAGAATTTTCAAATCTACAGGCGGCTGTTCACAATTAGCAGAATGAAGTCAGCTCCATGCTGTGCAGTAATATGCCTATCTACAATCAGCAAGTCACCATCATAAATCCCCTCAGTCAGCATCAAATCCCCCCTCGGTAATCTCCACATACGAAGCGCTAGGATGCTGCACAAGTCGCACGTCAAGACTTAAGCTCAGCTGCAAGTGTCTCAAAACCACTGATCCCAGCATGCGCAGAGACTGTAATAAAGGGAAGAATATGCCCCTTAGAATACTGTATATAATCGCAGTAACCATATACAGTACTAACCGGTTAGCAAATTTTGAATGATTTAGTTATCAGTTAACTGATTTTGGGATAAACCTAGAACGAATCGATATGCCTTGGCGGTGCGCTCTGATGTAATCAAACTAAAGGTTGGTTTCTTACTTCACTACTCTCTACTTTAATAGCGACTCACTTAGCAATAGAGGCAAAATATCGGCCCATTCAACAAAGATCAAAGGATCACAAAATCGATCTGTCGAAGTTGGTATATCCGAGCATACCTATTTTTTGAGCTTCTGAGAAAGTAAGGAGAATAATTATTTATAATCAACACCATATATAGCGTTCAAAATTATGAACGCCCCCTAAAAGCCCGTTAATAAAACAACAACCAAGCCCTCTAAAATCCTCATATGTAGTGAAGCACTGCGCGTCACTGCCCCCGCAATCAACCGCGCCAGAAGGACCCGTGATGATAATGGTTCGCATCTACATCGAGTTGAGAGTGATTCTCATCACCATAAGGTGTCGCGTTCGGTTTCAATCAAACCGTGAGCATCGGCGAGACACAAAATCCACCCATCTGAAAGTCTAAATTCCTCATAATTGCACATGATCATCGCTCCCTTTCTATCCATGCAAGATGACTAATATAGGTAAAGTGGCACTCGGCTAAAGTAAGCCTAGGCCTAGACAGCTACTGTTCACCTAAAACAGTCTAAAACCTTAGCTTTCACCCTATTCTCCCCACTGCCAACATTTAACACTAAAGAAACAAACGCACGCTATTGCATCCTCCACTAGGGTTGATGCAATGACTCGTCTGTAGCCTTACTGCTGCATGGGCTAGAGTGCTCCCAACTTTTTGAGGCTATCTAGGGATTATCTAGGCCGCATCAAAAAACGGTTGAACCATATTGGTGCAACACATTGAACAACACCCATCAAATTAAAACATATCAATAACAATTCAAACTAAGGCAGCATGAGCCTAAAAACGCGTTCAATCACTCAGAAACAGTGTGCAGA